>NZ_BAABCQ010000290.1:0-5177 GCF_039539045.1 Streptomyces marokkonensis | reverse complement strand
GGAGATGGGGAAGAGGATGCAGGATCCAGTTCTCTCACAACTGGCCCTAGGGTTTTCCTTAGAGATGCGCCGGCTGTCAAGGCCCGTGCACGTTCTCCCCTGGGGAATCCCCTAAATTGGGCCCGTCGCAGCGGCGAAGTGCGGCTGCGGCACGGAAACTGAGGTCGCGCCACAACGTGCCAGCGTTTGGTCTGTTCCGATCGCCTGCGCCGTGGTCGGCCACCGACCGGCGCCTTTTCATTCTCTGTGTGGGTGAGTGGAGTGCAAATGGTCGAGTCCGAGCTCAACGAGGCAGGGAATCGAACCGGTCCGGCGGCGGACGCGGTCGATGGCATAGCCGTCATCGGCTTGGCGTGCCGACTGCCCGGAGCCGCCGACCCTGCCGCCTTCTGGCGGCTGCTCAGCGAGGGTATGGACGCGATCATCGACGTACCCCAGGACCGGTGGGACGCCGCCGCGGTGGCCGACGCGGACTCGCCGGAGGCCGGGCGGACCGACATCCGCCGAGGTGGATTCCTGGACGGCATCGGCCACTTCGACGCGGGGTTCTTCGGGCTTTCGCCCAAAGAGGCCGCCGCCATGGACCCGCAGCAGCGGCTCGTGCTGGAACTGGCGTGGGAAGCGCTGGAGGACGCGCACGTGCGCGCCGAGACGGTGCGCGACACTCGCACCGGCGTGTTCGTCGGCGCCATCTGGGACGACTACGCCACCCTGCACCACCGCTCCGGGCTCACGGCCATCTCCCCGCACACCGTCACCGGCCTGCACCGCAGCATCATCGCCAACCGCGTCTCCTACTTCCTCGGCCTGAACGGGCCCAGTCTGACCGTGGACTCCGGCCAGTCCTCCTCCCTGGTCTCGGTCCACCTGGCCTGCGAGAGCCTGCGCAAGGGCGAGTCCACGGTCGCCCTCGCCGGCGGCGTGAACCTGAACATCGTCCCCGAGAGCACCCTGGGCGCCGCCAAGTTCGGCGGCCTGTCGCCCGACGGCCGCTGCTTCACCTTCGACGCCCGCGCGAACGGCTACGTCCGCGGCGAAGGCGGCGGCATCGTCGTCCTCAAGCCGCTGGCCCAGGCCCTCGCTGACGGGAACACCGTCCACTGCGTGATCCGCGGCAGTGCGGTCAACAACGACGGCGGCGGCGACGGCCTGACCGTACCCCTCAGATCCGGGCAGGAGCAGGTCCTCCGGCTCGCCTACGAGCGGGCCGGAATCGACCCCGCCGACGTCGGCTACGTCGAGTTGCACGGCACCGGCACCAGGATCGGCGACCCCGTCGAGGCCGCGGCCCTCGGCGCGGTGCTCGGCGCGGGGCGCGCGCCCGGCCAAGCGCTGCGGGTCGGTTCGGCCAAGACCAACGTCGGCCACCTGGAGGGAGCCGCCGGCATCACCGGCCTGCTCAAGGCGGTGATGTCCCTGCGCCACCGGGAACTGCCCGCCAGCCTCAACTTCCGGACGCCGAACCCGGCGATCCCGCTGGACCGGCTGAACCTGCGGGTGCAATCCGAGCACAGCGCGTGGGAGGCCGAGGAGGGCCGGCCGCGGGTCGCCGGCGTCAGCTCGTTCGGCATGGGCGGCACCAACTGCCACCTCGTGCTGACGGAGCACCAAGCGGCCCCCGCAGCGTACGATGCCGCCGACACGGGCGCGGGCACGGCCTTCTGGCCGCTGTCCGCCAGGACCGCGACCGGGCTGCGCGCCCAGGCGGCCTCCCTGCTCGCGCACGCCGAAGCACACCCGGGCCTCTCCCTCTCCGACGCGGGCTGGTCGCTGGCCACCGGCCGCACGGCCTTCGAACACCGGGCCGTCGTCATCGGCGAGACCCGCGAGGACGTCCTGCGCGCCCTGCGTGAGCTTTCCACCGGCGGCATCGACGCCGCACTGACCACGGGCCGGACGGGCCCGCGCGGCGAGCTGGCCTTCCTCTTCTCCGGCCAGGGCAGCCAGCGAGCCGGCATGGGTCGCGAACTCGCCGGAGCCGAGCCGGTGTTCGCCGCCGCGCTGGACGAGGTGTGCGCCCACCTGGACCCCTTGCTGCCGCGGCCGCTGCGTGAGGTCATGTTCGCCCCGGAAGGCAGTGGGGAAGCGGCCGAACTTGACCGCACCCTCTACACGCAGACCTCGCTGTTCGCCCTGGAAGTCGCCCTCTTCCGGCTTCTGGAGAGCTGGGGCATCACCCCCGACGTGCTCATGGGGCACTCCATCGGTGAACTCGCCGCCGCGCACGTGGCCGGCGTCCTCTCGCTCGCCGACGCCTGCACCCTCGTGGCCGCGCGCGGCCGCTTGATGCAGGCGCTCCCCGCCGACGGCGCCATGATCGCCGTCCAGGCCACGGAGGATGAGGTCCGCGCCCGTATCGGCGGACGTACCGACCGCGTGAGCATCGCCGCACTGAACGGCCCGGACTCCGTCGTCGTCTCCGGCGAGGAGGACCTCGCCACCGAGATCGCCGAGGTCTTCGCCGCCCAGGGGCGCAAGACCAGCCGGCTCCGAGTCAGCCACGCCTTCCACTCCCCGTACATGGAACCCATGCTGGCGGAGTTCCGCGCCGTGGCCGAGGGCCTGGTCTTCCACGCCCCGCACATCCCGGTCGTGTCCAACGTGACGGGCCGGCTGTCCGAGGAGACGTCCGGGTACGAGGGGTGCACGGCCGAGTACTGGGTCCGCCATGTGCGCGAGGCGGTCCGCTTCGCCGACGGCGTCACCCGCCTCGACGAGCAGGGCGTACGTACGTACATCGAACTCGGACCGGGTGGCGTGCTCACCTCAATGGCCCGCGCCGGAGCCGGCGGCGACTCCCTGTTCGTCCCCGCCCTGCGCGCCCGCCGCCCTGAGGCACCGGCCCTGCTGACGGCGGTCGCCGCGCTGCACGTCCACGGTGCGCGGCTGGACTGGGACGCCCTGTTCGGCGGCCGGCGAGCCGCACACCGCAGGGTCGCACTCCCCACCTACGCCTTCGAACGACAGCGGTACTGGCTGGACGGCACCGCCACCTCGCCCGCCGCCGCCATCGGCGGTGCCCCCGCGCCCGCGCAGCCGGCGGCCGCCTCCGCGACCGGGACCGCGCCGGTCGGGGACCTGGGCCGGCGGCTGGCCGGACTGCCCGAACCGGAACGCGACGAGGCTGTGCTGGACCTGGTCCGCGCACACATCGCCGCCGTCCTGGGCCACGCCGGAGCCCGCCAGGTCGAGACCGAGTGGACTTTCAAGGACCTCGGCTTCGACTCGCTCAGCTCGGTGGAACTGCGCAACCAACTCGTCTCGGCCACCGGCCTGAGCCTGCCCAGCGGCCTGCTGTTCGACCACCCGACTCCGGTCGCGCTCGCCCGGCACCTCGCCGCGCGGTCCCTGGGCAACCAGGACACGGCTTCCGCCGTGCCCGCGGCCGCGGCCGACCCCGACGAGCCCATCGCCATCGTGGCCATGAGCTGCCGCCTGCCCGGCGACGTGAACTCCCCCGAGGA
This sequence comes from Streptomyces marokkonensis, assembly GCF_039539045.1. Classification (NCBI taxonomy): domain Bacteria; kingdom Bacillati; phylum Actinomycetota; class Actinomycetes; order Kitasatosporales; family Streptomycetaceae; genus Streptomyces; species Streptomyces marokkonensis. The sequence continues at coordinate 1,713 of NZ_BAABCQ010000290.1, read as the reverse complement.
CCTGTGGCGACTGCTCGCCTCCGGCGGCGACGCCGTCTCTGGGTTCCCCACGGACCGCGGCTGGGACGTCGAGGCGCTCTGGGACCCGGAGCCCGGCACGCCCGGCAAGTCCTCGACACGGCATGGCGGCTTCCTGCACGGGGCGGCCGAGTTCGACGCCGCCTTCTTCGGCATCAGCCCCCGCGAGGCCGCCGCCGTCGACCCGCAGCAGCGGCTGGTCCTGGAGACCGCGTGGGAGGCATTCGAAGGGGTCGGCATCGACCCGGGCACGCTGCGCGGCAGCCGGACCGGCGTGTTCATCGGCGCCACGGCACAGGACTACGGACCTCGGCTGCACGAGCCCGTCGACGGAGTCGAGGGGTACCTGCTGACCGGCACGACGACCAGTGTCGCGTCGGGCCGGGTGGCGTACTCGTTCGGGCTGGAGGGCCCGGCGGTCACGGTGGACACGGCGTGCTCGTCGTCCCTGGTCGCCCTGCACCTGGCCATGCAGTCGCTGCGCAGCGGCGAGTGCTCGATGGCTTTGGCGGGCGGTGTCACGGTGATGTCCACGCCCGGCATGTTCGTGGAGTTCAGCCGGCAGCGTGGGCTGGCCCCGGACGGGCGGTGCAAGGCGTTCGGTGCGGACGCGGACGGCACGGGGTGGGCGGAGGGGGTGGGTCTGCTGCTGGTGGAGCGGCTCTCCGATGCCCGCCGCAACGGGCATGAGGTGCTGGCTGTCGTGCGGGGCAGTGCGGTGAATCAGGACGGTGCGTCGAACGGTCTGACGGCGCCGAATGGTCCGTCGCAGCAGCGGGTGATCCGGCAGGCGCTGGATTCGGCGGGGCTGTCCCCTGCCCAGGTGGACGTGGTGGAGGCGCATGGTACGGGGACGCGGCTGGGTGACCCGATCGAGGCGCAGGCGCTGCTCGCGACGTACGGGCAGGGGCGGTCGGAGGGTCGGCCGTTGTGGCTGGGGTCGCTGAAGTCCAATATCGGGCACACGCAGGCCGCGGCGGGTGTGGCGGGTGTGATCAAGATGGTGATGGCGATGCGGCACGGTGTGCTGCCGCGGACGCTGCACGTCGAGGAGCCGACGCCGCACGTGGACTGGTCGGCGGGTGAGGTGCGGCTCCTGGCGGAGGCCGTCGACTGGCCCGAGTCGGACCGTCCGCGCCGGGCCGGTGTCTCCTCTTTCGGGATCAGCGGTACCAATGCCCATGTGATCGTTGAGCAGGGGCCCGTCGCGGTCGAGCCGGTGCCGGGTCCGGACTCCGGTGTGGTCGTGCCGTGGGTGCTGTCGGGCAGGACGGAGGGGGCGCTGCGGGATCAGGCGGTGCGTCTGCTGTCCCTGGCCGGTGCCGCGGATCTGAGGTCGGCCGATGTCGGTTTCTCGCTCGCCACGACGCGTTCGGCGATGGAGTACCGGGCCGCGGTGGTGGGGGAGAGCGGGGACGAGCTTCGTGAAGGGCTCCGGGCGCTGGCTGCCGGGTCCCCGGCCTCTCAGGTGCTGCTGGGGCGTCCGGCCGGTGGGAAGGTCGGGTTCCTGTTCTCGGGTCAGGGGTCGCAGCGGGTTGGTATGGGCCGCGAACTGTACGCGGTGTACCCGGCGTTCGCCGAGGCGTATGACGAGGCGTGTGCGTGTCTGGAGGTGCCGGTCGAGGTTGATGGCGAAGGTGTGCATCGGACGGGTTCGGCGCAGCCGGCGTTGTTCGCGGTCGAGGTGGCGTTGTT
>NZ_BAABCQ010000289.1:0-5182 GCF_039539045.1 Streptomyces marokkonensis | reverse complement strand
ATGCGATCGACCGTGCACGCTGCGACGGTCGATTTCATCGAACGTTCCCTGCACACCGATCTGCGCCTTGATCGTGTTGCCGCACGCGCGGGCTACTCGCCCTATCATTTCCATCGATCCTTTCGCCGCACGTTCGGCCTTGCCCTCCACGCCTACATACGCCGCAGGCGGCTCACAGAGGCCGCGCGAGCGCTGGTCGCCACATCCGAACCGATCATCGACATCGCCATGCGCCACGGATTCAGCGGTCAGCAGTCGTTCACCAACGCCTTCTCTGCGAACTACGGCACACCTCCGGCGACCTGGCGACGCGCGCAACGGTTCTTCCCGCTGCTCCTGCCCTACCGGTTTGACGAATCCGAGTGGCAGCTGGGCCGCGCCGGGGGCGACTTGGACGTCACCGATCGGGCAGGTGTCGACCTCCTCCTTCCGCTGTCGCTCGCGGCGGTCGACATGCTGCCCGCGCTCGACGTCGAGCAGCACACCGGGGCACTCGGCCGGCAGGTCGATGCCCGCCAAGTACTCTTCGCCCACCGCAACGGACGGGGCGCGGCAGCGATGATCGTCGACTCTGTGACCGGTCATATCGAGTACCTCGCCGTACATCCGCTGGTCCGCGCGTCGTCGGTGCTGCCCTCGCTGCTGCGCGCGGCCCGGGATCACCCGCGGCTGTCCATCACCACCTTCCGGGAAGGCGACAGAGCCGACCTCGGCCACCGCCGAGCCCTGCTGCGTCTCGGATTCCGGCCCGCGCCCCTACGCGTGGAATTCGGCTATCCCACGCAACTTCTCGAGTTCGAACCGTCAGGAGCATCTCTGTGACCCCCGAGTCGTCGGACGCCTATCAGGCGGAAGCCGGCCATCTCGCCGCTACCCTGCGCCGCCTGGAACGCAAGATCGAGTCGGTGACCGAAACGGTCGAGACTCACGACAGCAACTATCGCGGTGTCAAGGCGTACATGGCCGACAACCGAGGCGAGATCGACCCCGCCGAGATGTACCAGAACGAGCTCCTCCTGCGAGACATCGACGCCGAGGGCGCTCATGCCATGCGCCTGCGCGAGCGGCTGGAATCCATGCGGGAATCTCCCTACTTCGCCCGCCTCGACTTCACCTCGGACGTGACCCGTACCCGGGAGGCCCACTACATCGGACGTAACGCGCTCCAGGATGCCGAGGGCACGGCGGTGGTGGACTGGCGGTCACCGCTGGGCGGGGTGTACTACGAGGCCGAACTCGGCTGGACGAGCTACGAAGCGCCCGCCGGGCGAATCGGCGGACAGATCGAACGCAAGCGCCAGATCAAGATCGAGGACGGACTTCTGCGGTTCGCCGTCGACACGGCGGACGCAGTCCGTGATGAGATCCTGTTGGAGGAGATCGGGCGGACGACCGACGCCCATATGCGTTCCATCATCGCCACCATCCAACGCGAGCAGAACGCGATCATCCGTAATGAATCGGACCGCACTCTCGTCATTCAGGGCGTCGCCGGGTCCGGGAAGACCTCGATCGCGCTGCACCGCATCGCCTACCTGCTGTACCGCCGGCGTGGACGGCTCAAGGCAGAGAACATGGCCATCGTCTCACCCAACGGCCTCTTCGCCGAGTACGTCTCGGACGTGCTGCCCGAGCTGGGCGAGGAACAGGTCGCCTCACTCGACCTCGCCAGTGTCGCCCGCGCCCAGCTCCTGCGTCACCGCCTGCGCTTCACCGACCCGGTCGACCCCGTCGAGCCCGGTGACGACGCAGCACGCGAGCGCGCATCGGGCAAGTCGACGTCGTCGTTCCACCGGTGGCTGGAGCGGGCCGTGGACGAGGCGGTCCCGCTCTGCTTCGAACCCCTTGACCTACGCATCAAGGGGTGCAGGGTCGAGACCGAGGAGCTGCGCGGGCTCTACGAGCGCATGGCCTCGCTGCCGGTGCGGACGCGCCTGCGTGAGATGGCCGAGTTCATCTGCAGGCGAGACCGCCAGGACCGGGCCTTCGCCACCACCTACCCGCGGCCCGGCGAGGTAGCGAAGGCGCTCACCGCCATGCTGACCGTCAAAAGCGTGCGGGCGCTCTACCGCGAACTCTTCCGTCGCGAAGACGCCCCGACGACGTTCCGGGTGCCGACGGCGGGAACCCTGGAGTGGGCGGACGTCTACCCCTTCCTCTTCGTCGCGGCCAGGTTCGACGGTCTCGACGTCGATGAGCGGATCCAGCACCTCATGATCGACGAGATGCAGGACTACTCACCGACCCAGTACGCGGTGCTGCGGCAGCTCTTCCGATGCGACATGACCGTTCTCGGCGACGTCGGCCAAGCGCTGGGGAACACCGAGAACTACACCTTGGACGACCTGGCGGGGCTGTTCGACGACGCACGGGTGATGGAGCTGAACCGCAGCTACCGTTCGACGACCGAGATCATGGGGTTCGCCTCGAAGATCCGGGGACATCAGATCGCGACGATCGACCGCCACGGCGACGAGCCCCAGGTACTCGGCTTCGACACCAGCGAGTCGGAGGCCGGATGGATAGCCGAGGAGATCGGGCGGTTCCGCGCCGCCGAACGCGGCCGCCTCTCGGTCATCACCAAGTCGCGCTCGCAGGCACAGCTCCTGCGGCGACGGCTGTCGGAGAAGCTGGACGGGATCCTCCTGGCGACGGCCGACTCATGTGGCGTGCTCGGACACGACATCACGGTCATTCCCGTAACGCTCGCCAAGGGCCTCGAGTTCGACGAAGTGATCGTCGCCCGGGCGTCGGCCCAGGAGTACAGCTCCGCCGCCGACCGTTCGCTGCTGTACATCGCCTGCACCCGCGCGCTGCACCGGCTCACTGTGACCCACGCCGGCCTCCCGAGTCCGCACCTGCCGAGGTGAGCGGGAGGAGCATTGCCATGGCCGGACCCGGCACCACCGTCACCGCCGCACACGTCGCGACTACCGGGCCGGCCACCGCGACCGTCGGCCGGCCCGGTGCGGGCAGGAAGTGCGCCACCATGGTGCAACCGGTGCTCCTTTCCGTACGGTTGCGGCCGGTAGCAGTCCAAGGACGCCATCGACCTGGAGTGAACCCGACCTCGGTACTGGTGGGCTCGCGTGTTCAACCGTCGTGGGTCGACCCACCCGACTCCGGCGCTGCTACCCGTCAAAGGTGCTCATCGGCTCTGCCATCAGCACGACGGCCAGCGTGATGCCGCGCGCTCTGGTGGCGCCGCCGGAGGAGTTCGGCCTTGGGGTGGGGGAAGAAGGACGCCGACACGTCTGCGACACGCGGTGGGCCGATCTGTCCGCCCGGGAGCTGTCCCGTCGGTCATGGCTCTGGGCAGGCCGGGGTGTCGGGTGAGACTGCGTGCCCGGTGGTACGTGTGCCGAATGTGGTTTGCGCGGCGACAGGGTGGTGTCTACCGTTACCGACATGCGCCAGTAAGCCTGAAGCCCTCATGCCACAGCCGTTCGACGGCCCCTTCGCGAGTCCGACACCGGCGTCTTCGGGGCCGGACGGCCTGGATCAGTGTGTCCGGTGCCAGGCAGGTGCGCTCTCCTCGCTCTTGATGACGAGATCCATTCAACGAATGCTCCCGACCCGGCCGAACCGGTACGGGCTTCGTCGCTGCCCTGCGCTTGAGATGCCGGTCTCCCAACACTTCGAGAGAACTGTGGAAGTACACCCATGTTCGAAGAGCTGTCGTCTCTGAACGCCCGCCCCGCCATCTACTCGCAGGTCACTACCTCGGACCTGTGGACCGACCCCCACATCTCCGCGCGCATGCTCGCCGCGCACCTGGACCCGCACGTCGACCTTTCCTCCTACCGGGCGGAGTACCTCGAGAACGTCGTCGACTGGCTCATCAGCCGCTTCCACGTTCGGGCGGGTCTGCGCGTCGCCGATTTCGGGTGCGGACCCGGCCTCTACACCACCCGCCTCGCCCGCACCAGGGCGGACGTCACCGGGCTGGATCTGTCCTCGCGCTCCCTCGATCACGCGAAGTCGCTCGCCCACGCGGACGGACTGTCCGTCCGCTACCTGGAGCAGGACTACCTCTCCTACCGGGACGACGCACGGTACGACTTGACCATCATGGTGATGCGCGACTACTGCGCGCTGACTCCGGACGGCCGACGAGCACTCCTGCACACGGTCCGCGCACATCTCGACAGCGGTGGCTCCTTCGTCTTCGACGTCGACTCGACGGCTGCGTTGGCCGACGTGCGTGAGCAGGCGACCTACGCCCCGTCGCTCATGGACGGATTCTGGTCCGACCAGCCCTACTTCGGCTTCCACAACACCTACCGTTACGAGAGCGAGCGCGTATCGCTGGACAAGTTCGAGATCTTCGAAGCCGAGCGGACGAGGGCCTACTTCAACTGGGTCCGCTATTTCACCCCGGACGAACTGACCGGTGACCTGCTCGACGCCGGCTTCGACGAGGTCGAGATCCTCGGCGATCTCACTGGAGCCCCCTACAACGACGAGGCGCCGCAGTTCGCCGCCATCGCGATCAACCGCTGAAGGACGCTGTGGCCCGGGCGTACACATCCTGCCCGCGCCACAGCCCAGCCGCGCTCGGCGACGGAGTCCACCGAGAGACCCGTCTACAACGCAAGCCGACTGCCCAGTGTTCGGCGAACGGTGCCCACTGCGCTGCGCAGTCACAGCCGGGGCACGGCGCCGTGCTCCGGTCAGCTGCTCGGAGTGGGCCTCACCGGCCCTTCCCGGCTCCGTCCACGACATCCGCGCGGCTCGCGAACACGGCATCGTCGACGCCCTCGCCAAGACCGACATCACGTGCTGGGCCGACAAGGGCTACCGGAGTGCCGGCGGCACGGTACGTACCCCGTACTGGGGTCGGTGGGAGACTCTCTCCACCGGTCAGCAGGCGGGTGAACCGGTCCCACGCGAAGATCCGCGCACTCGTCGAGCAGACCATGGCCACCCTCAAGTCCTGGCGGCTCCTTCGCAAGCTCCGGTGCTCGACCACCCGGATCACCCGCCTCGTCCAGGCTGTCCTCACCCTGCATCTGGCCAGCTCAGACCGATGAAAGCCTCAATGCGTCAGCGTCGCCTGTACAGCGACAGATGTGTGGCCGCACCTGTGTAATCGGATTTTCGCCAATCGCCCCAACGGGCCGCCAATTCCAATCCTCTGGACGGCGAGCGCACCATCCGCCCCGCGCGGGTGGCGGTCGCC
>NZ_BAABCQ010000288.1:0-5185 GCF_039539045.1 Streptomyces marokkonensis | reverse complement strand
ACCGCCCCGCCCCCACCGCCCCGCCGTCCCCGACTCCCCGCCCGTACGGGACAATCGGAGCATTGGACAGAACCACGGGGAGGAACCGTGTCCGGATTCGTTGAAAAGCCCGAGCCGATCCAGGTTCCGGGTCTGGTGCATCTGCACACCGGCAAGGTGCGCGAGCTGTACCAGAACGAGGCGGGCGACCTCGTGATGGTCGCCAGCGACCGCATCTCCGCCTACGACTGGGTGCTGCCGACCGAGATCCCCGACAAGGGCCGGGTGCTCACCCAGCTCTCCCTGTGGTGGTTCGACCAGCTCGCAGACCTGGCCCCGAACCACGTCCTGAGCACCGAGCTGCCCCCCGGCGCCCCCGCCGACTGGGAGGGCCGCGCGCTGGTCTGCAAGTCCCTGCGCATGGTTCCCGTGGAGTGCGTGGCCCGTGGCTACCTCACCGGCTCGGGGCTGGCCGAGTACGACGAGACCCGTACCGTCTGCGGCCTCGCCCTGCCCGAGGGCCTCGTCGACGGCTCGGAGCTGCCCGCCCCGATCTTCACCCCTGCCACCAAGGCCGAGGTCGGCGAGCACGACGAGAACGTCTCCTACGAGGAGGTCGCCCGCCAGGTCGGCGCCGACACCGCGGCGGCACTGCGGCAGCTCACCCTGGCCGTTTACTCCCGGGCCCGGGACATCGCCCGCGCCCGGGGCGTCATCCTGGCGGACACCAAGTTCGAGTTCGGCTTCGCGGGCGGGAGCACCGAGGACCTGGTCCTCGGCGACGAGGTCCTCACCCCGGACTCCTCCCGCTTCTGGCCGGCCGACCAGTGGCAGCCGGGCCGTGCGCAGCCGTCGTACGACAAGCAGTTCGTCCGGGACTGGCTCACCTCGGCGGAGTCCGGTTGGGACCGGAAGAGCGAGCAGCCCCCGCCCCCGCTGCCGCAGCAGGTCGTGGACGCGACCCGCGCCAAGTACGTGGAGGCGTACGAGCGCCTGACCGGTCTGAGCTGGTCGTAGGCCGCCGAGGCGAACAGCGGAAAGACCCCCGGCAGGTGCCGGGGGTCTTTCTCATCCTGAGCGAACGACGAGGTTCGAACTCGCGACCTCAACCTTGGCAAGGTTGCGCTCTACCAACTGAGCTACGTTCGCACTGCGCCGTGGTCTTCGCCGTGGCGCGACAGCCACTATACCCAACCCCGCTCCCGCGCGAGCCGCACCGCCGCGTGCCGGTTCTCCGCCCCGATCTTGCTCGCGGCCGACGACAGGTAGTTCCGTACGGTCCCCTCCGCGAGCGAGGCGCGCTCGGCGATCTCCGCGACGGGCGCCCCGTCTGCGGCGTGCTCCAGCACCTCGGCCTCGCGCGCGGTCAGCGGCGAGTCTCCGGCGGAGATCGCGTCGGCGGCCAACTCGGGGTCGACGTAGCGGTTTCCGGCGTGCACCGAGCGGATCAGCTCGGCGAGCCGCTGGGCGCTGACCGTCTTGGGGACGAACCCGCGCACACCTGCCGCGAGCGCCCGCTTGAGATGGCCGGGCCGTCCGTGGCTGGTCACGATCAGCACCCTGCAGGCGGGCAGCTCCGTCCGCAGGGATGTGGCGACCTTCACACCGTCCGCGCCGGGCATCTGGAGATCCAGTACGGCGACGTCCGGCACATGCGCCCGTGCCATCGCCAGCGCCTCCGGTCCGGTGGCCGCCTCGGCGACCACGACGAGGTCGTCCTCCAGGGACAGCAGGGCCGCCAGCGCTCCGCGGATGAGGTGCTCGTCGTCGGCGAGCAGGACGCGGACGGGGATCGTCACGACGCGACCTCCAGCAAGCCCCCGGCGCCCGGCGGCAGCGGCACCTCGGCCGTGAGCCGGAACACGCCCTTGCCGGCGCTCCCGGCCTCCAGCGTGCCCTCCACGGCGGCCAGCCGTTCCCGCAGCCCCGCGAGCCCGGAGCCGCCCGAGGCGACGGAGCGGCCCGTAGCTGCAGGGCGGCCCGGGCTGCCCGAGCCGACGGCGGGGTTCGTCCCGGCCGCGTCCGCCACCCCGTCGTTCTCCACCGTCAGCACCACACGCCCCTCCGACGTCTGCACCACCACGGCGACCTTATCGGCGTCCCCGTGCCGCAGTACGTTCGTGGTCGCCTCCCGCACCACCCAGCCGAGCGCCGACTGCACCTCGGTGGGCAGCCCGGACGTCTCACCACTCACCTCGCAGTCGATCCCGGCCGCGGTGAGTACGCCCCGGGCGCCGGTGAGTTCGACCTCCAGGTCGGTCTCACGGTAGCCGCGGACGACGCCCCGGACCTCTCGCTGCGACTCCTGCGCGATGCGCTGCACCTCGATCATCTGTTCCACGGCTTCCGGCCGTCCGCGCCGGGACAGCTGGACGGCCAGCTCGCTCTTGAGCGCGATCACGGCCAGGTTCCGCCCCATCACGTCGTGCAGGTCCCGGCCGAACCGCAGCCGTTCCTCGGCGACCGCGAGCCGGGCGCGGGTCTCCTTGGCCTCGTCGAGCGTGTAAACCGCGTTGAGCAGCCAGACGGAGAAGATCGAGGTGAAGGCGAGGAACCCACCGGCCACCAGCACGAGGCCCGCCACCGCGGCCGAGGCGATGCCCGGCATGCCCAACGGGAACGAGACGGCACCGGCACCCAGCGCGAAGCCGCCGACGGCGGCGACCACGCGCCGCCGGTTTCGCACGCCGAGCGTGATGGTGCCGGCGCCGAAGCACAGGACGCCTGCGAAGACGGAGCCCGCCGCGGCGTCCACCCCGTCGCCGCCCGGCCCGCGCTCCGCGATCCCGATCGCGCCGATCGAGATCACCGCCGTGAGCACGGCCAGTACCCACAGCAGACGCAGGGGCTGCGCACGTCGGCCGCGCGTCCAGTCCAGTGCCCGGGAGGAGAAGAGCATGCAGACCGCGGCGTGCAGGATGACCAGCAGGGACAGCCCGGTCGCGAGCCGGGGCCCGACCTGGCCGAAGGCCGACACCCCGATCATCAGGATCTCGGTCAGCCCGAAGAAGTGGAACGACCACCGGGTGTACGTCTCCACCTTCGCCGGTGTGCTCTTACGCCCCCACCAGCGCCTTGGCCTGCGCATGCCCTCGCTCGCCCCGCTTTCTCTTGTCCCGGCCCTGGCCCTGGCCCCGGCCCCGGTCCCGGTCCCGGCCCCGGCCCCGGTCCGGCTCTTCCCGTACGTCAGTGCCGCGGTTCCCAGCGGAACCGCCGCTGTACAGCAAACACCGCGACCACGGTCCAGGCCACCGCCGTCGCGGTGGCGCCCAGCGCCTCGTACGCCGACAGGTCGCCGGTCCAGCCGCCGCGCACCAGGGTGACGACGGGGGTCAGAGGCAGCAGCTCGCAGAGGGAGGCCGCGAGGTCGGGGAACATCTCCAGCGGGACGAACATGCCGGAGCCGAGCATCGAGGCGAACATGAACGGCATCGGCGTGACCTGCGCACTCTCCCCGGTCCGGGTGAAGCTCGCGGTGACGGCCGCGAGCGCGGCGCACATCACGAGGCCGAGTACCAGGCCGAGGACGGCCAGGTGAGGCGCGGACGGCGCGGACAGGTCCAGCAGGACGAAGCAGCCCGCCGCCAGCAGCAGGCTCTGCACGAGCCCGGTGAGCAGGGACGGCAGGGCGGAGCCGCCCAGGATCTCGGCGTCCCGCAGTTCGCCGGTGCGCAGCCGCTTGAGGACGAGTTCCTCGCGGCGGACGACGAAGACGCCGACGAGGGCCGAGTAGACGGCGAACAGCAGGGAGAAGCCGACCGCGGCGGGCAGCACGAGCGTGCCCGTGGTGAGCCCGGCCTCGGCGAGGTCCATCTCCTTGGACGCCGACCAGACGCTGGTCGGCAGCACCAGCGGTACGAACAGCGCGGCGAAGACGGTGCCCTTGTTCCGGCCGAGCAGGATCAGTTCGGCGCGGGCGAGTGCCGTCATGCGGCTCATCGGTGTGGTGACCGCTGACCTGGTGGCGCGCGCGGCGTGTGCTTCCGTGTCCGTGGCGCTCATGCCGCGTACTCCTTCGTCGTCGTTCCCTCGGCCGCTCCCGCGGCCGCCTCCTTCGCGATCCCCAGGAAGGCCTCCTCCAGGGACGCCGACCGCATGTCCAGGCGGCGCAGTTCCACGCCGGCCTGCCCGGCCCACACCAGCAGCCCGGTGGCCGCGCGCTGCAGTTCGTGGGTGCGCAGCCTGACGATCCGGCCGTCGACCTCGTGGTCGCCGACGCCCAGTTCGCCGAGCGGCGGCAGGTCGCCGACGAAGTAGCCGTCGGGCAGCTCGAAGGAGATCCGGGAGGGCCGCGAGGCGGTCACCTCGGCCGGAGTCCCCGTGGCGGCGATCCGGCCCTCGTGCATGATCGCGAGCCGGTCGGCGAGCTGCTCGGCCTCCTCCAGGTAGTGCGTGGTCAGCAGCACCGTCGTACCGCTCTCGCGCAGCGCGCTCACCAACTCCCAGGTGTCCCGGCGGCCTTCGGCGTCCAGTCCGGTGCTGGGCTCGTCGAGGAAGAGCACCTCGGGGTCGCCGAGCAGCGCGAGTGCCAGGTCCAGGCGGCGTCGCTGGCCCCCGGACAGCTGCTTCACTCGGGTGTCGGTCTTGGACTGCAGCCCGACCACCTCCAGTACCTCCATCGGCGGGCGGGCCCCGCTCACACAGCCCGCCCACATCCGCGCGGTCTCGGCGACGGTCAGCTCGGAGGGGAATCCGCCCTCCTGGAGCATCACCCCGGTGCGGGGGCGTACGGCGGCGCGCTCGGTGTACGGGTCGTGCCCGAGGACGCGTACCCGGCCGCCGGCCGGAGGGGCGAGGCCCTCCAGCAGCTCGACCGTCGACGTCTTGCCCGCGCCGTTGGTGCCGAGCAGCGCGAAGACCTCTCCGCGGCGCACGGAGAAGTCGATTCCGCGCACGGCCTCGAACCCGCCCCCGTACACACGTCGCAGGTCGGTGACCTCAATCACGTGTTCGTGTCCGTTTGATTGCATGGCTCAAGCATTCCGGACCAGCGGGCCGGACAACAGTGCGGCCTCTCATCACCCGGCATGACAAATGTCAGACGGGGCCGCCTGCGCTCAGGCTCCCGGGTCCCCGGCCCCGGGGCCTCGGCACTCCGGGCTCCGGACGCACGAAAAGACCCCGGTCCTTGAGGGACCGGGGTCTGATTCCCGAGCGGACGACGAGGTTCGAACTCGCGACCTCAACCTTGGCAAGGTTGCGCTCT
>NZ_BAABCQ010000287.1:0-5217 GCF_039539045.1 Streptomyces marokkonensis | reverse complement strand
CATCGGGGCGGTACCCCTATGCCACCCCTGGTTTCCCCGATACATGTTCCGTCCTACTCGCCCATGATGCATGCTCGGCGGAGGCGATCCGCCGGCGCGGCCGACCACGAGGAGTCTTCAAGTGTCCACGACCCACAGGCGGATCGAGGTCGCGCTCGGCGAACGCTCGTACGCCGTCCGTATCGGTCCGGGGGTACGCCACACGCTTGCGCAGGTCGTCGCCGAACTGGGCGCCAGGCGGGTCGCCATGGTGTCCGCGCGGCCGGCGGACTGGGTGCCCGATCCCGGAGTGCCCGCCCTGATGCTCGCGGCCAAGGACGGCGAGGAGGACAAGACCTTGGCGACGGTGGCGGAACTGTGCCGCCGCTTCGCCGAGTTCGGACTGACCCGGTCGGACGCCGTCGTAGCCTGCGGCGGCGGTACGACGACCGACGCGGTCGGTCTCGCCGCCGCGCTCTACCACCGGGGCGTACCGGTGATCCATCTGCCGACGTCGCTGCTGGCGCAGGTGGACGCGAGCGTCGGCGGGAAGACCGCGGTGAACCTGCCCGAGGGGAAGAACCTGGTCGGCGCTTACTGGCAGCCGAAAGCCGTGCTGTGCGACACCGACTATCTGGAGACGCTGCCGGAGCGGGAGTGGGTCAACGGCTACGGCGAGATCGCCCGCTGCCACTTCATCGGCGCGGGGGATCTGCGTTCGCTTCCGCTGACCGAACAGATCGCCGCGAGCGTGGCCCTCAAGGCATCGGTCGTGACCGCCGACGAGCGGGACGCGGGCCACCGTCACATCCTCAACTACGGTCACACGCTGGGGCATGCGCTGGAGCGAGCGACGGACTACGCTCTGCGGCACGGCGAGGGCGTCGCCATCGGCACGGTCTTCGCCGGCCGGCTCGCGGGGGCGCTCGGCCGGATCGGCGCGGCGCGCGTCGCCGAGCACCTGGATGTCGTACGCGGCTACTCGCTCCCCACCGGGATTCCCCCCGGGCTCGCCCCGGACCGGCTCATCGCTCTGATGCGGCTCGACAAGAAGGCCACGAGCGGTCTGTCGTTCGTCCTGGACGGCGCCCGCGGCCCCGAGCTCGTTCACGACGTCCCGGAGGCCACCGTCGCCGAGACCCTGGCCTCGGCGACCCCCTAAGCTCCCCCTGAACACCCCACACTTGGCGGCATGCGGACCGGTGTGGGGCTTCGGCAGGGCACGGTGTGACCACTAGGGAACACTGCCGGGCCCCTGTGGGGCGCCGGTCCGAGCACGCGGGGTGCATCGTGAGCAGACTGCTTCTCCTCAACGGGCCCAACCTGGGGATCCTCGGCCACCGCGAGCCCGAGGTGTACGGGAAGGCGACGCTGGCCGACATCGAGGCGGCCGTGGCGCAGGAGGTGAAGGGCAACGGCTGGGACGTGGTGTCCGTCCAGCGCGAGTCAGAGGGCGAGCTGATCCAGGCCATCCAGAGCAGCTACGACACCGTCGGCGCGATCGTGAACCCCGGGGCCCTGATGATCGCCGGCTGGAGCCTGCGGGACGCGCTCGCCAACTACCCGCGCCCCTGGATCGAGGTCCATCTGTCCAATGTGTGGGCGCGAGAACAGTTCCGGCACGAATCGGTGATCGCGCCACTGGCCAGCGGGATCGTCGTGGGGCTCGGGGCCTACGGGTACGAACTGGCGGCCCGCGCCCTGCTGAACCTGGCAAAGGACTGACCCGTCCGGGCGGCACCACATGAGTACGGGGGTGGACTCGTGTGGTGAAGGGGGCGCCCGGACGGGAGTGTTGGGGGTGCTCCGCGAGGTCCGCGGGAGCTCAGAGAGAGCTCGGCCTGCCGAGCGTGACGGCGAGCCGCCTGGCGTACGCCTTGCTGAACTGCACGACCGCGATCAGCATCACGACCAGCAGTCCCGCGCCGAGGAGCGGCACGCTGTCGACCGGCAGCGTGTACGCCATCACCACTCGGGCCACGGCGTCGATCAGGAAAGCGGCTCCCCATGCGGCGGTCATCAGGCGCATGGCCTTGCGGAAGTCCGGTGAGTTGTCCCAGTCCTCGCGCCAGGAACTCGCGGTGGCCTCCGGGAGGATTTGGATGGTCGCCGCGTAGAGGAAGGGCCGCTTGGCCAGCAGGGTGCTGAGCATCCAGAGGCCGATGAGCGCGGTGAAGTAGCTCTCCCTGGCCAGGACCAGTCTAGGGTCTCCGGTGAATAGCGACACCAGTGTGCTGGTGATGATGATGCTCAGGGAGAAGAGGGTCGTCCGCTCCATTTTGCGCTCTCTGACCACCTGGTACACGAGGCGGGACAGTGGCAGGGCACCGCTGATCACGAGAGCGAGCCACTGGTTCATACCCAGCATCCGCAGGCCGTAGTAGAGAAGGAGCGGCAGTGCCATGTCGAGGACAGTGACCTTGATCAGCATGGTGCGCGGGTTGCGTTCCTCGCGCTGCGGTGCGGCCGCGGCCGCTGCCTCCTCCGTCCGCGGCTCCGTGTCGGCCTGTGCCGCACTGTTCGCCCGCCGTGGCCGTTGCGGCAGTTCTGTCGCCACCGTAGCCTCCTCCCTGTCGTGCCGCCGTCCCGTGCTTGCTTCGTTCCTCAAGCTACGTGCCGGGCGTGGCCGTCCGGAATGCAGTTACGAGCACAGTGGGGTGCAGAAAACTGCACCCCCACCGGCGTCTCCCCCAGCCGTGCCAGACTGGAGATCCATCCGGACTGCGGAGGTGCGGTGACCGGCGACGTCAGACCTGCCAGTGGCTCCTGGCCCCACTGGCACGGGCCCGCGCCGGCCCGCGGGGCGGCCCTGGCCGCCCTCTCCGTCGTGGGGTTGCTGTGTTTCGTGCCGACGGCCCTGGCGGCCGCGCTCGGCGCCGGCGGGACGGTGCTGCGTCTGCGCCGGCTGCCGCTGCTGCGCCGCCGCCTGGCCGCCGCCTGGTCCGGGGTGGACATCCCCGAGCCGTACGCCTCGCCGGTATCGGCCCCGCAGCCCCGCGAGGGCGGCTGGTTCCGCCAGGGCCGACGGCTGTACGCGTCCGAGAAGGCCGCCCTGCGCAAGCGGCGGGCCCGGCAGGTTTCCCGGGACCGGGCGACGCTGCGGGACCTGGTGTGGCTGCTGGTCGACCCCCTACTGTGCGCGCCCGTGGCGCTGCTGCCCGCCGCTCTGGTGGGCTGCGGCCTCGCGGGGCTCACGGCTGTGCTGTGGTGGCAGGTATCCTGGCCGGCGCTCGGGGCGGCGGTGCTCGGTGTGCCGCTGCTGCTCGTGGGCTTCGCCGCGGGGCCCTGGGCGCTGCGGGCCCACGGCCGTCTGACGAAGCGCCTGCTGTCGCCCGGCGGTGTGGCGGGCGGCCCGGGGCCGGGTTGGTGGACGTGGCCACGGCGGGCCGCTCAGGGCCTGGGCGCGGCCGTCCTGCTGTGTCTGCTCGCGCTGTGCGGGTTCCTGCTGGCCCTGTTCCAGCTGATGGCGCTGGTCCTGTCGGTGCCCCTGGGGCTGGTGCCCGTCTTCGCGTGGGCGGTCGAACCGAGCCGGCGGCTGACCGGGCTGTGGCGGGAGCTGCTGGGCGAGTGGGCCGGGGCGGACATCCCCGCGCCGTACCGGCCGAGGCCCGACCCGCCAGCCCAACGGGCGGACGGCCACTACGCGTACGGCAGGCATCTGCACAGCAATCCGACCCTGCCCAGGTGGCTGACCACGCGGCGCCGACTGCTCGGTGACCCCGCGACCTGGCGGGACCTGCTGTGGCTGCTCCTCAACCCGTTCGTCTGTGCGGTGCTGCTGCTCGGCCCGGCAGCCATGGTCGCGCTGGTGGTGCGGTGGGGTGCCGGCGGGCCGGGCCTCGCGCTCGGCGTGCCGCCCGCGGTACTCGCCGTGTGGGTGACGCCGTACGCCCTGCGCGGCCTGGCCGCGTGGAGTGCGCTGCTGCTCGCGCCGACCAGGAAAACCCAGCTCGCTCGGCGCGTCGAGCAGTTGACCGCGACGCGGGCGGAGGCTTCCGGTGTCCAGACCGCCGAGCTGCGCAGGATCGAGCGGGATCTGCACGACGGGGCGCAGACGCGGCTGGTCGCCATCGGTATGACGCTGCGGGCCATCGAGCGGCGCCTGGACGGGCAGTCGCCCGAGCTGCTCGAGATGGTGGCCGAGGCCCGGGAGAACTCGGCCGCGGCCCTCGCCGATCTGCGCGCGCTGGTACGCGGGGTGCATCCGCCGGTGCTGGCCGAGCGAGGGCTGGCGGACGCCGTGCGCGCGCTGGCACTCGGCCATCCGCTGGCGGTGGACGTGAGCGTCGATCTGCCGGGCAGGCCGGCGCCGCCCGTGGCGGCGTGCGCGTACTTCTCGGTGAGCGAGGCACTGTCGAACGCCGCCAAGCACTCGGGCGCCGAGCGGGTGCGCGTCGTCCTGCGCCATGCCGCGGGCGCGCTGTGGATCACCGTGACCGACGACGGCCGCGGTGGCGCGGATCCGACGCTGGGCAGCGGGCTGCGGGGGATCCAGCGGCGGCTCGCTACCTTTGACGGCCTGTTAGACGTGGCCTCCCCTCCCGGCGGCCCCACCACCTTGACCATGGAGTTGCCGTGCGTGTTGTCCTCGGCGAGGACCAGTACCTCCTCAGAAAAGGACTGACCCATCTACTGGAGGACCACGGCTTCGAGATGACCGCCGTGGTCGACAACGGCCCTGATCTGTTGACGGCGCTGCTCGATCACCGGCCCGATGTGGCACTCGTCGATGTGCGGCTGCCGCCGACGTTCACCGACGAAGGGCTGCGAGCGGCGCTCGCGGCCCGCAAAGAGCTGCCAGGACTGCCGGTCCTGGTGCTTTCGCAGTATGTGGAGCAGTTGTACGCGCGCGAGCTGCTCGCGGACGGCCAGGGTGGGATCGGCTATCTGCTCAAGGACCGTGTCTTCGACGACAACGAGTTCATCGGCTCGGTGCGCCGGGTGGCCGCCGGCGGCACGGCCATGGATCCTGAGGTGGTGGCCCAGCTGGTCCGTCCCGGCGGGCAGCGCGGTCCGCTGTCGACTCTGACGGAGCGGGAGCGGGAAGTGCTCGCGCTCATGGCGGAGGGCCGGTCAAACGGGGCCATCTCGGAAAGGCTGTTTCTCAGCGACAGCGCGGTGAGCAAGCACACGGCCAGCATCTTCGCCAAGCTCGACCTGTCGCAGTCCAACCATGACAACCGGCGAGTGCTGGCCGTGATCGCTTATCTCAACAATCCCCATGACACGCAGGAGTAG
>NZ_BAABCQ010000286.1:0-5228 GCF_039539045.1 Streptomyces marokkonensis | reverse complement strand
GCAGCCGCCCCAGGACGACGAGACCGCCGATCTCCTCGCCCCGTTCCGGCCGTACGGACCGGGGCAGCCTCGTGGGATAGGCACGCGTGTCCCCCCAGGGGCGGTTGCTCGACCGGCCGTCCGGCCTGCGCAAGCGCGGCGTCAGCTTCACCTAGCCGTACTGACCGGAGACGTTGATCGACGGCTGGTCGTCTTTGCCGAAGTTGCTGGCGAGCCAGAGCTCGATGGAGTCGAACGGAAAGTTCCGAGGGTGATGCGACCCTGGGATGATGGTCGCTGCCTGCATCCGGTCGAGCCGGAAGAGACGCCAGTCCTCGCGGCGGGTGTCGTACGCAACCAGGTACCAGTGCCGCTGGCGAAGCAGGTGGCGGTAGGGCTCTACCGTGCGTTGGGAGTGGCGGCCGTCCTGGTCGACGTAATCGAAGCGGATGCTGGCGCCCGTGGCTACGGCGTCGGCGAGGGTGCCGACGAGCGCCCAGTCGACGGGCGCTGGGTCCTCGTGGAGGATCTGGGTGGAGATAGCGGTTGCTGCGGCGCGCCGGCGCAGGGTGGGCGGGAGTATCTGCTCCAGTTTCGATCGGGCTGCGGTGACCGATGGGTCACCAGGTGCCCAGGCTTCGAGCACCAGCAGACTCGTGATGATTGTCGAAACCTCATCGGGACTGAGCAGCAGCGGTGGAATCTTCGTGCTCGGGCGCAAGCGGTAGCCGGCGCCGGGGCCTGGCCGTGATTGCACGTCGTAGCCCAGGCTACGGAGGCGTTGGGCGTCACGGCGCACTGTTCGTTCACTCACCTGCAGCCGAGCTGCCAGAGCGCTGGTGTTCCACTCACGGCCTGTCTGCAACAGCGACAGCAGTCGCAGGGTGCGAGTCGATGGCGTATCCACCTTCCCATAATCAGCGCAGATGCGGCCCAAAACGGGCCGCATCTAGTCCTAGCGTGCTTTCCGACCCCAACGGAAGGACTCGCTATGCGAATCGCGGTAACTACGCCCACCGGGAATGTCGGCCACCACCTGACACGGATGCTGGTCCGGGCTGGCGTGAGGCCGCTGCTGCTGACCCGCCGTCCGGAGCGTCTTCCCGAAACGCTGGCGCAGCACGTCGATGTGGCGCGTGCTGATTCAAGGGACCCGGACCAGGTCGTGGCCGTGACTCGCGGTGTGGATGCGATCTACTGGGTCGACCCGCCCGCTGAGTCGGCGGATCCCCTGGCCGACTATGCACGCGCCACCGACGCGATCGCGATGGCGGTCACACAGAACGGGATCGTCCGAGTCGTGTTCCAGAGCAGCGTTGGCGCGGAGAAGCGCCACGGCGCCGGGGAGATCGATGGCCTCGCAGCAACCGAGGTAGCTCTGGACGGCCTCGACACTGGCGTCACCCATCTGCGGTGCGGCTACTTCTTCACCAACCTGCTGTTCGACATCGAGTCATTGAAGGTCGGCAGGATCCAGACGGTGCTCCCGTTGGACGCGTCGATGAGCTGGGTGGCCCCTCGCGACATCGCCGAAGTGGCAGCCATGGCCCTGCTCAACCGCGACTGGGAGGGTCGGCGCGTCCAGGCCGTCCACGGGCCTGAGGACCTGACCTGGTCCCAAGTCGCCGAGATTCTGACGGATGAGCTCGGTCGCGACGTCGTCGTCGACCGTGTTGCCGACGCGGAAATGTACCAGCAGTACCTCGCGGTCGGCATGCCCACGGCGATGGCCGACGCAGTCCTGGGCATGTCGACCGGGCTGCGCGATGACTTCGTTCCCGAGCAGCAGCGTTCTGTGGTGACCACGACGCCCACGACCTTGCGCGCTTGGGTACGCGACCAGCTTCTCCCGGTTGTCTGAGGCCGCACAACGTCCGACTTGTCCATGTCTGGCGGCCGGGGGGCGCCAGACACGATTTGGACCGTGTCCTACGTGGTGAGGCGGATGAGTCGCTTGTAGCAGCGCAGGGCGGCGGCGAGTCCGAGAAAGGCCAGGTGGTTGCGGGGGTCGCGTTCGGAGCGAGGGCTGAGCCGACGGTAGCCGGACAGCCACGACATGGTGCGCTCGACGGCCCATCGTCGTCGCCCTGATCGTTCGCTGGACTCGATGCCGTTGCGGGCGATGCGCACGCCGATCCACTTTCCGCGCAGCCATCTGCGCAGGTCAGCCCGGTCGTAGGCTTTGTCCGCACGCAGACGCCGCGGCTTGAAGAACCGGCCGCGGTGGGGAGCGAGTCTCGTTTGGTGACCCTCCACCATCGGCTTCAGCGCTTCGCTGTCGTGGGTGTCGCCGGCCGAGACGCCAACAAGGATAGGCAGTCCGTTCGCGTCCGACAGGACGTGCATCTTGGAACTTGGCTTGCCCCGGTCCACGGACTCGGACCTGTGTGTTCGCCCCTTTCCAGCCCTCCCGTGGGCGGTGTCGAGGACGACGCGGGTGACGCTCGATCTGCCCGGACCTCCGGTCCCGGATGGTCCGAGGCCGCCTTGACTCTCCAGTGGCGGGAGACATCACAGTAGGAGACATGGACGGCACGACTCTCTACTCGATCGGGGAACTCTCCCGGCGCACCGGTCTGCCGGTGAAGACGATCCGGTTCTACTCCGACACGAACGTGGTCGCGCCGACCAGTCGCACTCCCGCCGGATACCGGCTGTACGACCTCGACGCGTTGCTTCGCCTGGAACTCGTCCGCACACTGCGCGAGCTGGGCATCGGTCTCACCACGATCCAACGGGTGCTGAACCGCCAACTCTCGGTGGCGGAGGTCGCCTCGGCGCATGCCGATGCCCTGGACGTCCAGATCCAGACGCTGCAACTGCGACGGAGTGTCCTGCGCGCCGCGGCCAGATTCGGTTCCAGTCCCAAGGAGACCACACTCATGCACAGCCTCACGCGGTTGTCCGGCGAGGAGCGCCGCCGTCTGATCGGCGACTTCATCGACGGCACTTTCGGCACGGAGGGCACCGACCCGAACGCGGCGGCCATGGTTCGCGCCGCCACTCCCGACCTGCCCGACAATCCGTCCACCGACCAGGTCGCCGCCTGGGTGGAGCTCGCCGGGATGATCGGCGACGACGACTTCCGGGCCCGCATGCGCCGGACGGCCGGCCACCAGGCCGATCAGCTGCCGCTCGCCATCGAGAGCGAAGTCGGTGACGAGCTGATGGAGTTCACCCGGCAGAGGCTGGCCGAGGCCAGGGATGCCGGCATCGACCCGCTCAGCGAGGAGGCCGCACCCGTCGTCGACGATCTCGTGCGGCGGTTCGCGGAGGTGTTCACACGCGAGCCCGACGCGGAGTTCCGTGACTGGATGGCCCAGCAGTTCGAATTGTCCCACGACCCCCGGGTGGACGAGTACTGGCGGCTGGTGTGGATCGTCAACGGATGGCAGGTGATACCGGGCCTGGTCCCGGTGTACACCTGGCTCGTCCAGGGCTTGCGAAGGGATCGGAGTCCGGATCGCTGAGCACAGCGCACCCGTACCCGGGCCGACTGCGTGACGAGCCGAGGCGTACGTGGAGTTGCCTCCCTCCCCCGGGGGACAGGGAGACAACTCCGAGTACGTGCGCGAGGGTGTCAGCTGTCCGCGTCGCCGCCCGGGACCACGCAGGAGCGGTTGTTCTCCCAGCCCCATCCGTCACCGTCGGGGTCGGACGAGCCGCCGTCGACGCAGTACGGGTAACCGTTGGGGGCCGTGCCGCCGCCCGTTCCGCCCCCACTGTCCGCGTCGCCGCCCGGGACGACACAGGAGCGGTTGTTCTCCCAGCCCCATCCGTCACCGTCGGGGTCGGACGAGCCGCCGTCGACGCAGTACGGGTAACCGTTGGGGGCCGTGCCGCCACCCGTTCCGCCACCGTCCCCGTCCCCGTCCCCGTCGCCGTAGACGGTGGCGGTCTCGGAGGTGGCCGCGATGCCGTTGGCGCCGTTGAAGAGGCGCTCGCCCCAGTTGGTCAGGGAGTTCGCGTCGAAGCCGTTGACCAGGTCGAGGTACTCGACTCCGCTGCCGTTGCCGCTCCAGGACCAGCCCATGTAGCCCACGCCCAGGGACTGCGCGGTCGCCATGATGGCGTCCTCGTCGGGGTTGCCGTCGCTGTGCTGGTCGCCGAACTCGCCGACGACGATGGGCAGTCCGTTGCCGACGAAGTGGTTCAGGTAGTCCTGCACCTCGGTGGCCGTGTCGTAGACGCCGTACATGTGGATCGAGAAGATGGTGTTCCGGTCGGGGTCGGACGCGAAGACCGACGCCGCGTTGTCCCTCATGGTTCCGGACCAGTCCTGGCCCCAGTTGGGGGCGTCCACCATCAGGGCGTGATCGAGGCCGGCACTCCGGAGCTTGCCGATCGCGCTCTTGGTGGCGTCGGTCCAAGCCGTGTAGTTGTTGTTGCCGAACGGCTCGTTGCCGATGTTGACGACGACGTAGTCCTCCTGGCCCTGGAGCGCGCTTTTCACACCGATCCAGTAATCGGCCGCCTTGTCCAGGGTGGTGGCGGCGCCGTCCTCGCCGTAGCCGGTGGTGTCATGCACCTCCAGTACGCAGATGACCTTGTCGGCCTTGCACTGGCCGATGAGGGAGGAGACCTCGGACGCGCTCGTCCGTGTCCATCGGTCGCCGCTGCTGAGAACGACACGGACGGTGTTGGCGCCCTTGGCCGCTATGTCGGCGATGGAGCTCGTCCGGTCGGGATACCAGGTGTAGGCGTGGTTGACCCCACGCATGACGAACTCGTTCCCGTTCGCCTCGACCACGCGCCCGTCGCTGACCCGGATACCGGTGGGTGCGGCCTCGGCCTCGCCGGCGGACGGACCGGCGACCGAGACCAACAGGCCCAGGGCGGCGGCGAACGCCATGCCCGCCTTCGTGATCAGGGTGCTTCTCGGCTTTCGCATGTCTCTCCTCGGATGTGAGCGCTGGGTGCTGGGTGCTGGTGCTGGTGCTGGTGTGGAGGGGGACGGGGACGGGCGGGGCAGGTGGGCAGCCTGCGACCCAGCCCGTCTCTGACAACGATGTCCCGCGGCGACGTCAGTCCCTGACGGCGTACTTGATGAGCGTCGCGCGCACTTCGGCGGGAGTGTCGCCGAAGGCAGGCGTTGCTGGTGTGGGGTACGAACCGGACAACTGACGTCGGCCAGGGGCGACTTCGGCCGCATGGGGCTCGAACGGCCCGTCGCCACACCATGAGGCACCGGCTGTTACGCCCATGTCAATAGACGGTTCACGATCCGCCTGCCGAGCAAGGGAAAGCCC
>NZ_BAABCQ010000285.1:0-5297 GCF_039539045.1 Streptomyces marokkonensis | reverse complement strand
ATGTTGTCTTATTTTATTGGCGCCTGAGCGGGCATCAGCTCGGGGGGCGGGTCATCCGCACTTGCCAACAGCCTTGCGCGCGGTGGCCGGCCGTGTATGCGGAATGACGGAATTTCACCGTCCCTACAAGGGCGCCCGCCCTGTTATCGCCCGAGGGCGCGGCGGAGCCCGTCAGGGACGCCCGTCATCCCCAGGTATGACGCCGGCGTCCGTGGTCCGACCGAAGTCGCCCCCCGGAACCGGAACAGCGGTTGACTACACGGCGCTCCGCGGCCGGGAGGATGGAGACCGTCCCCGAGCACACGCCGTACCGACAGGAGCGCCCTTCCCGTGACCACCGCACCCTCCCCCAGCCTCCGGCCGGGGGGACCCCCGGCCGACCGGTCCACCACCGTGGCCGCACGCGCCACGGAGCTTTCCAAGATCTACGGCCAGGGCGAGACCCAGGTGGTCGCGCTGGACCGGGTCTCCGTCGACTTCCGGCAGGCCGAGTTCACCGCGATCATGGGACCCTCCGGCTCCGGCAAGTCCACGCTGATGCACTGCGTCGCCGGGCTGGACACCTTCTCCTCCGGCTCGGTGCGCATCGGCGACACGGAACTGGGCTCCCTGAAGGACAAGCAGCTGACCAAGCTGCGCCGGGACAAGATCGGCTTCATCTTCCAGGCGTTCAACCTGCTGCCGACGCTGACCGCGCTGGAGAACATCACCCTCCCGATGGACATCGCGGGGCGCAAGCCGGACAAGCAGTGGCTGGACTCCGTGATCCGGATGATCGGCCTGTCCGACCGGCTGGGCCACCGCCCCTCCCAGCTCTCCGGCGGCCAGCAGCAGCGCGTGGCCGTGGCCCGGGCGCTGGCCTCCCGGCCGGAGATCATCTTCGGTGACGAGCCGACCGGAAACCTCGACTCCCGCTCGGGCGCCGAGGTGCTGGGCTTCCTGCGCAACTCGGTACGGGAGCTGGGGCAGACCGTGGTGATGGTGACCCACGACCCGGTGGCCGCCGCCTACGCGGACCGGGTGGTCTTCCTCGCGGACGGACGCGTCGTCGACGAGGTGTACGGGCCGTCGGCCGACTCGGTACTGGATCGGATGAAGCAGTTCGACGCCAAGGGCCGCACCAGCTGACCCGGCCGTCCGGCCCGCCCTGCCCTGCCCGGCCCCGGCCGGCCCCGGCCCGCCCCGCTCCTGACTCGCCCGCACCTCCGACAGAGAAGACCCATGTTCCGTACCGCCTTGCGCAACGTATTCGCGCACAAGGCCAGGTTGTTGATGACCGTGCTCGCCGTGATGCTCGGCGTGGCGTTCGTGTCGGGCACCCTGGTCTTCACCAACACCATCTCCGACGCCCTGCAGAACAGTTCCGCCAAGGGCTTCGACCAGGTAGACGTCGCCGTGACGACCGAGTACCAGGAGGCCGAGGGCGACAAGGTCGGCGAGGTTCCCGAGCTGACCGACGCGCTGCTCGACGACAGCGCGAAGGTTCCCGGCGCGGCCTCCGCCATCGGCGTGGTCACCGGCTTCACCGCCGTCGCCGACAAGGACGGCGACCTGATCGGCGACGGCTGGAGCACGCTGGGCGGCAACTACTGGGGTGCCGAGGACCCCAGGTACCCGCTGACCGACGGGCGGGCACCGAAGGGTGAGGGCGAGATCCTCATCGACTCCAGGACCGCGGAGCGGTCCGGCTACGGCGTCGGTGACACCGTGCGGATGTCCGTCGACGGCCCGGTCATCACGCCTGAGGTCGTTGGCGTCTTCACCACCGACGACGGCGGCGTCGCGGCCGGCGGCAGCCTCACCCTGTTCGACACGGCGACCGCGCAGAAGCTGTTCGGCAAGGCGGGCACGTACGACGAGATCGACGTCAAGGCGAAGGCCGGTGTCACCCAGGCCGCGCTGAAGGCGGAACTGGACAAGGCGCTGCCGAAGGACCTCGTCGAGACCACCACCGGTAAGGAGCTGGCCGACGACCAGGCGGAGATGATCGCCTCGTCGATGAGCGGCATGAAGCAGGGGCTGCTGGTCTTCGCCGGCATCGCGCTGTTCGTCGGCACCTTCATCATCGCCAACACCTTCACGATGCTGGTCGCCCAGCGCACCAAGGAGCTCGCCCTGATGCGGGCGGTCGGTGCCTCCCGTCGGCAGGTCACGCGGTCGGTGCTGATCGAGGCGTTCGTCGTCGGCGTCGTCGCCGCGGTGACCGGCCTGCTCGCGGGCATCGGTATCGGTGCCGGGATGCGGTCCCTGATGGGCTCGATGGGCGAGGTCGTGCCCGACGGGCCGCTGGTCGTCTCCCCCGGCACGATCGTCGCGGCCTTCTCGGTCGGCGTGCTGGTCACCATGCTGGCGGCGTGGCTGCCCGGCCGCCGGGCGGCGAAGATTCCGCCGGTCGCGGCGATGAGCAGCGTGCACGCCAAGGCCACGACGAAGTCGCTGGTACTGCGCAACACGCTGGGCGCGCTGGTCTCGGCCGCCGGCGTCGCGGTCGTCCTCGCCGCTGCGACGATGGAGGGCTCGGACGGGCAGGCCCCGATGGGCATGGGCGCGGTGCTGCTGATCATCGGTGTGTTCATCCTGACGCCGCTGCTCTCCCGCCCGCTGATCGCCGCCGCGGCACCGGTGCTGCGCGTGTTCGGCGTCGCGGGCAAGCTCGCCCGGCAGAACTCGGTGCGCAACCCGCGCCGCACCGCCGCCACCGCCTCCGCGCTGATGATCGGCCTCACCCTGATCACCGGCATGACGGTGATGGCCGGCAGCCTGCAGAAGTCGATCGACAAGATGGCGTCGGCGTCGATCGAGGCCGACTTCGTGGTCTCCATGGCCAACGGCAACTACCTCAGCCCGGACGTCGCCGAGAAGCTCGGCAGGGCCGACGGCATCACCGCCATCAGCCCGCTGCGCAACGCGGAGTCCCGCATCGACGGGGAGACCGAGTACCTCACCGGCGTCAACGGCTCCACGATCGGCGAGCTGACCGACCTGAAGGTCGAGCAGGGTGCCTTCGAGATCGGCGGTACGGACGTCGTCGTGGACGCCGACACCGCCAAGGACCACGGCTGGAAGGCGGGCTCCGCCTTCACCGTCGCCTACGAGGACGGCGAGAAGCAGCGTCTGGAGGTCGCCGGGGTCTACGAGGGCAACAACATGATCCGCGGCATCATGGTCGACCTCGCGAGCGTCACCCCGCACCAGTCGGACCCGGTCGACATGCAGGTGATGGTGAAGATGTCCGACGGGGCCTCCTCGGCCTCGAAGGACAGCCTGGTGGAGGCGCTGGACACCAATCCGGCGATCAAGATCCAGGACAAGCAGGACATCTCCAACGAGATCGCGAAGATGTTCACGCTGATGCTGAACATGCTCTACGGCCTGCTGGCCATGGCGGTGATCGTGGCCGTCCTCGGTGTCATCAACACCCTGGCCATGTCGGTCTTCGAACGCTCGCAGGAGATCGGCATGCTGCGAGCGATCGGCCTGGACCGCAAGGGCATCAAGCGGATGGTCCGCCTGGAGTCCCTGGTGATCTCCCTGTTCGGCGGCGTGCTCGGCATCTGCCTCGGCGTGTTCTTCGGCTGGGCGGCCGGTCAGCTGATGGGGTCGGCTGTGCCGACGTACGAGCTGGTCCTGCCCTGGGCCCGAATGGGTGTCTTCCTCCTGCTGGCCGCCCTCGTGGGCGTCCTGGCGGCGCTGTGGCCGGCCCGCCGGGCGGCGCGCCTGAACATGCTCGACGCCATCAAGGCCGAGTAGGCGGTACGTGTGGACAGGGCCCCGTTCCGTATGGAGCGGGGCCCTTCGCGGTGCGCGCCGAGGCCGGTTCCAAAGACGCGCGCGATGGTCGGTTCCAGGGACGCGCGCGATGGTCGGTTCCGGTGCGCGCGATGGTCAGTTCCAGGTGCGGGCGCGCAGCGGCATCCCGGAGCCTCCCGGCTCGGGGATCCGCACGGCGAGGACCTGGTTGACGCCGATGCGGTTGCGCTCGAAGGCGAGCGCGGAGGCGGCCATGTACAGCTGCCAGACGCGGGCGCGGCCGGGGCTGACCAGGCGGGTGGCCGTCGCCCGGCCGGACTCCAGGTTGGCGACCCAGCGGCGCAGGGTGAGCGCGTAGTGCTCGCGGATCGACTCGACGTCGCGCACCTCGAACCCGGCGCGCTCCAGCTGGGTGACGGTACTGCCGATCGGGGCGAGCTCGCCGTCCGGGAAGACGTAGGCGTCGATGAACTCGTCCACGTTGTAGGCGGACTCGTCCTTCCGGGGGCGGCGGGCGATCTGGTGGTTCAGCAGCCGTCCGCCGGGCTTCAGGAGCCCGAACAGGTCGACGGCGTACTCCAGGTACCGCTCGGCGCCGACGTGCTCGGCCATACCGATGGACGAGACGGCGTCGTACGGCCCGTCGGCGACGTCCCGGTAGTCCTGGACGCGGATCTCCACCCGGTCGGTGAGGCCCTCGTCGGCGACCCGCTTGCGGGCGAACGCGGCCTGCTCCTGGGACAGTGTGACGCCGACGACGCTCACGCCGTGCTCACGGGCCGCGTGGATCGCCATGGAGCCCCAGCCGCAGCCGACGTCGAGGAGACGCTGCCCCGGGCTCAGGCCGAGCTTGCGACTGACCAGTTCGAGCTTGTCGCGCTGGGCGTCCTCCAGGGTGCCGCCCTCGGACGGCGGGGCCGGCCAGTAGGCGCAGGAGTACACCATGGACGGGCCGAGGACGAGCTCGTAGAAGTCGTTGCCGACGTCGTAGTGGTGGCTGATGGCCCGCCTGTCGCTGCGCTTGGTGTGCAGGTGGCGGCGTGCCCGGCGGACCTCCTCCGGCGGCGGGGCGGGCGGCAGCGGCGGCCCGGCCATCCTGACCAGACCGCGTACGGCGGCCCGGGCCTCGGGGTCACGGAGCGCCTCGGCGAGACCCCGGGCGTCCTCGCCGCGCTCCCAGATGAGACCGGCGAGCAGACCGAGGGCGGTGTAGAGGTCGCCGTCCACGTCGAGGTCCCCGGCCACCCAGGCACGGGCCAGGCCCAGTTCGCCCGGCTTGAACAACAGGCGGCGCAGGGCCCTGCGGTTGCGGACGACGAGGGTCGGCGCGCCCGGCGGGCCCGCCTGTGAACCGTCCCAGGCGCGGATACGCACCGGGAGTGGTGTTCCCAGCAACTGTTCGAAGAGGTTCTGCAGCCGCAGCGCGGCGTCAGCCATGGCGTACCTCCGTGACGAGCGATCCCGGATGTCCCACATGAATGTCCGACATGAATGTCCGACACCACGTAAACACCTGGGAGCCCGCCGCACAGTCCCCGGCGCGCGTT
>NZ_BAABCQ010000284.1:0-5310 GCF_039539045.1 Streptomyces marokkonensis | reverse complement strand
GTCGAAGCGCTTCGA
This sequence comes from Streptomyces marokkonensis, assembly GCF_039539045.1. Taxonomy (NCBI): domain Bacteria; kingdom Bacillati; phylum Actinomycetota; class Actinomycetes; order Kitasatosporales; family Streptomycetaceae; genus Streptomyces; species Streptomyces marokkonensis. The sequence goes on along the minus strand of NZ_BAABCQ010000284.1, from coordinate 5,295 downwards.
CACCTTTCTTCGACCGCTGTCAGCCCTCCGTCTGCCTTCCGTTTGCCCTCGGTCCTCCCTACGGCCATCGGCCGAACGGACGCACGAAGGGTGGTGGGGCCGTCCGGGATCGGGTACATACGATCGGGTAGCGCCGACTAGTAACGTACGTCCGCAAGTTCGCCTATGACCAATCCCGGCGATCCTCGTGGACGTACCTCCCCCGATGCCGATTCGCGGCGAGGTGAGCCTCATGTCCGCACCACCCACCCCCTCCTCCCGATCCACCGTCACCGAACGTGAGGCCCGCGAGGTCGCGGAGGCGGCCCGGGAACAGGACTGGCGCAAGCCCAGCTTCGCCAAGGAGCTGTTCCTCGGCCGCTTCCGCCTCGACCTCCTCCACCCCCATCCGCTGCCCGCCGACGAGGACGCCCAGCGCGGCGAGGAGTTCCTCGCCAAGCTGCGCGACTTCTGCGAGACGAAGATCGACGGAGCCGTGATCGAGCGCGACGCGCGGATCCCGGACGACGTGATCACAGGGCTGAAGGAGCTGGGCGCCTTCGGTATGAAGATCGACACCAAGTACGGCGGCCTCGGCCTCACACAGGTCTACTACAACAAGGCCCTCGCGCTGGTCGGATCCGCGAATCCCGCGATCGGCGCGCTACTCTCCGCCCACCAGTCGATCGGTGTGCCGCAGCCGCTGAAGATGTTCGGCACGCAGGAGCAGAAGGACACGTTCCTGCCGCGCTGCGCCCGCACCGACATCTCGGCGTTCCTGCTGACCGAGCCGGACGTCGGCTCGGACCCGGCGCGCCTGGCGACCACCGCCGTCCGTGACGGCGACGACTACGTCCTCGACGGCGTGAAACTGTGGACGACCAACGGCGTGGTCGCCGACCTGCTCGTTGTCATGGCCCGCGTCCCGAAGTCCGAGGGTCACAAGAACGGCGAGGGAGGCAAGGGGGGTATCACCGCCTTCGTCGTGGAGGCCGCCTCCAAGGGCGTCACGGTCGAGAACCGCAACGCCTTCATGGGCCTGCGCGGCCTGGAGAACGGCGTCACCCGTTTCCATCGGGTGCGTGTCCCGGCCGCCCACCGCATCGGCCCGGAGGGCGCCGGCCTCAAGATCGCCCTGACCACCCTCAACACCGGGCGCCTCTCGCTCCCCGCCATGTGCGTGGGCGCCGGCAAGTGGTGCCTGAAGATCGCCCGCGAGTGGTCGGGGGTGCGCGAGCAGTGGGGCAGGCCGGTCGCACTGCACGAGGCGGTCGGCTCGAAGATCTCGTTCATCGCGGCGACGACCTTCGCGCTGGAGGCGGTCCTCGACCTCTCCTCCCAGATGGCCGACGAGGACCGCAACGACATCCGCATCGAGGCCGCCCTCGCCAAGCTCTACGGTTCCGAGATGGCCTGCCTGATGGCCGACGAGCTGGTCCAGATCCGCGGCGGCCGGGGCTTCGAGACCGCGGCCTCCCTCGAAGCCCGCGGCGAGCGCGCGGTCCCCGCCGAGCAGATCCTGCGCGACCTGCGCATCAACCGGATCTTCGAGGGCTCCACCGAGATCATGCACCTGCTGATCGCCCGCGAGGCAGTAGACGCCCACCTCTCGGTCGCCGGCGACCTGATCGACCCCGACAAGACCCTGTCCGACAAGGCGAAGGCGGGCGCGCAGGCGGGAGTCTTCTACGCCAGGTGGCTGCCGAAGCTCGTCGCCGGGCCGGGACAGCTCCCGCGCTCGTACGCCGACTTCCACCCGTCCGGCCACCGCGACCTGTCCGGACACCTGCGCTACGTCGAACGCACCGCCCGCAAGCTCGCCCGCTCCACCTTCTACGCCATGTCCCGCTGGCAGGGCCGGATGGAGACCAAGCAGGGCTTCCTGGGCCGAATCGTCGACATCGGCGCGGAACTGTTCGCGATGAGCGCCGCCTGCGTCCGCGCGGAGCACCTGCGTGCCAAGGGCGACCACGGCCGTGAGGCCTACCAGCTCGCCGACGCCTTCTGCCGCCAGGCCCGCGTCCGCGTCGAGGAACTCTTCGGCCGCCTGTGGACCAACACCGACGACGTCGACCGCAAGGTCGTCAAGGGCGTGCTGGGGGGCGCGTACGAGTGGCTGGAGCAGGGCGTCGTCGACCCGTCGGGCGACGGCCCGTGGATCGCGGACGCGACGCCGGGCGAGTCCCGGCGGGAGAACGTCCACCGTCCCATCAGGTAGGACGGGCTCAGGTCGGGTTTCCGCCGGGACGGTCCGGCCGCCCGGGCGGGACGGGACGCCCGGGCCCCGCCCGGGCCCGCGACACCCGTGCGAGGGACGCGCTGTCCTCCCGGAGGGCGGTTGCGGCAACAATGGGGGGATGAGCGACAGTCCAGCCCCACTCGCGGACCCCCACCTCGTCTACGACCCGGTGGCGGGCGACGGCCCGAAGGACGTGGTGATCCTCGGGTCCACCGGGTCGATCGGGACCCAGGCCATCGACCTCGTGCTGCGCAACCCGGGCCGTTTCCGGGTCACCGCCCTGTGCGCCAACGGCGGGCGGGTCGCCCTCCTCGCCGAGCAGGCGTACCGGCTGAAGGCGCGGACCGTCGCCGTGGCCCGCGAGGACGTCGTCCCCGCGCTGCGGGAGGCGCTGAGCGACCAGTACGGCAGTGGGGAGCCGCTCCCCGAGGTCATCGCCGGCCCCGACGCGGCCACCCGGCTCGCCGCCTCCGACTGCCACACCGTCCTCAACGGCATCACCGGCTCCATCGGCCTCGCCCCGACCCTGGCCGCCCTGGAGGCGGGCCGCACCCTCGCGCTGGCCAACAAGGAATCGCTCATCGTCGGCGGCCCGCTGGTCAAGGCCCTCGCCAAGCCGGGGCAGATCATCCCGGTCGACTCCGAGCACGCCGCGCTCTTCCAGGCGCTGGCCGCCGGGACCCGCGCCGATGTGCGCAAGCTGGTCGTCACCGCGTCCGGCGGCCCGTTCCGGGGACGTACGAAGGAGCAGCTGGCGGGCGTCACCGTGGAGGACGCCCTCGCCCACCCCACCTGGGCGATGGGCCCGGTGATCACGATCAACTCCGCCACCCTCGTCAACAAGGGCCTGGAGGTGATCGAGGCCCACCTGCTCTACGACATTCCCTTCGACCGCATCGAGGTGGTCGTGCACCCGCAGTCGTACGTCCACTCGATGGTCGAGTTCACGGACGGATCGACACTGGCCCAGGCGACGCCCCCCGACATGGGCGGGCCCATCGCCATCGGCCTCGGCTGGCCCGAACGCGTCCCCGACGCCGCCCCCGCCTTCGACTGGAGCAAGGCCTCGACCTGGGAGTTCTTCCCGCTCGACAACGAGGCCTTCCCCTCGGTGAACCTGGCCCGGCACGTCGGGGAGCTCGCGGGCACGGCCCCGGCGGTGTTCAATGCCGCCAACGAGGAGTGCGTCGAGGCGTTCCGCTCCGGCGCGCTGCCGTATCTCGGGATCATGGAGACCGTCACGCGGGTGGTCGAGGAACACGGCACCCCCCGTACGGGAACCTCGCTCACCGTCGCGGACGTCCTCGAAGCGGAGACCTGGGCACGCACCCGGGCCCGGGAACTGGCGGCACAGACGGCGGAGGCCCGTGCATGACGACCCTGATGTTCATCCTCGGCATAGTCCTCTTCGCGGTCGGTCTGCTGTTCTCGATCGCCTGGCACGAGCTGGGGCACCTGTCCACCGCGAAGATGTTCGGCATCCGGGTGCCGCAGTACATGGTCGGCTTCGGACCGACGATCTTCTCGCGGAAGAAGGGCGAGACCGAGTACGGGGTCAAGGCCATCCCGTTCGGCGGCTACATCCGCATGATCGGCATGTTCCCGCCCGGCGCCGACGGCCGGCTGGAGGCCCGCTCCACCTCGCCCTGGCGCGGCATGATCGAGGACGCCCGCTCGGCCGCCTTCGAGGAGCTGCAGCCGGGTGACGAGAAGCGCCTGTTCTACACGCGCAAGCCCTGGAAACGGGTCATCGTGATGTTCGCGGGCCCGTTCATGAACCTCGTCCTCGCGGTGGTGCTGTTCCTCACCGTCCTCATGGGCTTCGGCATCTCGCAGCAGACCACCACCGTGAGTTCCGTCTCCCAGTGCGTCATCTCGCAGACCGAGAACCGCGACGACTGCACCAAGTCCGACCCGGCCTCCCCGGCCGCGGCGGCCGGCCTCAGGGCGGGCGACAAGATCGTCGCCTTCGACGGCGTACGGACCGACGAATGGGACCGGCTGTCCGACACGATCCGCGCCAACCCCGGCGAGCAGGTGGCGGTCGTCGTGGAGCGCGGAGGGCAGGAGATCACCCTCCAGGCGACCATCGCCACCAACCAGGTCGCGAAGAAGGACGGAAACGGACAGATCGTCGAGGGCGAGTACGTCACCGCCGGCTTCCTCGGCTTCAGCGCCGCCACCGGCGTGGTGAAACAGGACTTCGGCCAGTCCGTGACCTGGATGGGCGACCGGATCGGCGACGCCGTCGACTCCCTCGCCGCCCTGCCCTCCAAGATCCCGGCCCTGTGGGACGCGGCCTTCGGTGACGGACCCCGCGAGGCGGACTCCCCGATGGGTGTCGTCGGCGCCGCCCGCGTCGGCGGCGAGATCGCCACCCTGGACATCCCGCCCACCCAGCAGCTGGCCATGTTCGTCATGCTGGTGGCCGGCTTCAACCTGTCCCTGTTCCTCTTCAACATGCTCCCGCTGCTGCCACTGGACGGCGGTCACATCGCGGGCGCGCTGTGGGAGTCGTTGCGCCGGAACGCGGCCAAGGTGCTGCGCCGCCCGGACCCGGGCCCGTTCGACGTGGCGAAACTGATGCCGGTGGCCTATGTGGTGGCGGGCGTCTTCGTCTGCTTCACGCTGCTGGTCCTGGTGGCGGACGTCGTCAATCCGGTAAGAATCAGCTGATATCCGGACAATCCAAACGATCCGATGAGAAGCCCGATCCGGAGAGCATGTCCCTCCGGGCCGGGCTTCACGCCGGTCACTCGGCATATGAACGCCAAAGGGTGTATCTCCCGCACACCGTGTGCCTGGCGTTCACGTCGGTGCCGTAATCTCGAAGGCCGGAGCCCGCCGCTGAACGGGGCCGGATTCTGATCCACGACTTGGGGTTGCACAGCAGATGACTGCGATTTCTCTCGGCATGCCGGACGTTCCGACCAGGCTCGCGGAGCGCCGCAAGAGCCGTCAGATCCAGGTCGGGCCCGTGGCGGTGGGCGGCGACGCCCCCGTGTCGGTGCAGTCCATGACCACGACCCGTACGTCGGACATCGGCGCTACGCTCCAGCAGATCGCCGAGCTGACGG
>NZ_BAABCQ010000283.1:0-5388 GCF_039539045.1 Streptomyces marokkonensis | reverse complement strand
AACTGCTCACCGAACAGCGGGCATGGCCGACGGCTGGGCGTCCCCGCCGCGCGGGGGTCTCGTCGTTCGGGGTCTCCGGCACGAACGCCCACGTGGTCCTGGAGCAGCCGGACGCCGTGGCACCGGCGGAGTCCGGCGGCCCTGCCCGGACACCGCTGCCGGACGGGACGGTGGTCCCCTGGGTGCTGTCGGCGCGCGGGACCGAGGCGCTGCGCGCACAGGCCGACCGGCTACACGCCTTCCTCGCGGAACCGGAGAACACGGCGGTTCCCGTGGCCGACATCGGCCGGGCACTGGCGACTACACGGGCGTCGTTCGACCAGCGGGCGGTGGTGCTGGGCGCGGACCGGGCGGAGCTGTTCGCCGGACTCGCGGAGCTGGCGGCCGGACGGCCCGCCCCCGGCGTCGCATCCGGCACGGCCCGTGAGCAGGATCTGTGCTTCCTCCTCTCCGGACAGGGCAGCCAACAGCCAGGAATGGGACGGGAGCTGTACGAGGCATATCCCGCATTCGCGGAGGCGTTCGATGAGGTCTGCGCCCAGCTGGACCCGCTGCGGCAGAGGCCCGTACGGGAGGTCGTCTTCGACGACGCGGAGGCCCTGGAGCACACGGAGCACACACAGGCCGGGCTCTTCGCGTTCCATGTCGCGTTGTTCCGGCTGCTGGATTCGTGGGGCGTGCGCCCGGACTATCTGCTCGGGCACTCGGTCGGTGAGCTGTCGGCCGCGTACGTGGCAGGGGTGCTGTCCCTCGAAGACGCTGCCGCTCTGGTGGCGGCCCGGGGGCGTCTGATGCAGACGCTCCCGGCCGGTGGGGCGATGGTCTCGCTCCAGGCGGCGGAGAACGAGGTGCTGCCGCTCCTGACGGACGCCGTCTCCGTCGCCGCGCTCAACGGGCCGGACGCCACGGTGATCTCGGGCGACGAGGCGGACGTCCTGCGGATCGCCGGACGTTTCGAGGCGGAGGGCCGCAAGACCAAGCGGCTGCGTGTGAGCCACGCCTTCCACTCGCCGCACATGGACGCCATGCTCGACGACTTCCGCTCGGTGGCGGAACGGTTGACGTTCCATGCCCCGAGGATCCCCCTCGTGTCGAACGTGACCGGTCGCCTCGCCTCGGGCGAGGAGCTCCGGGATCCCGAGTACTGGGTGCGGCAGGTGCGTCACGCAGTGCGGTTCGCCGACGGGATGGCGTGCCTCGGTGAGAACGGCGTGCGCACCTTCGTGGAGGTGGGGCCGGACGGAGTGCTCTCGGCCCTCGGACGGGCATGCCTACCCGAAGGCGACGACGCGGTGTTCGCACCCTCGCTGCGGGCCGGCCGGAGCGAGCGGCTGACGGTGCTCGGCGCCGCCGCCACCGTGCACACGAGCGGTGGCGGGCACGTCGACTGGGCGGCCATGTTTTCCGGCGGCGGACACGGCGGGCTCGTCGACCTGCCCACGTACGCGTTCCGGCACGAGCGCTACTGGCCGCGCGGGCAGGCATCGTCCGGAGCCGGGTACGGCTCCGAAGCCGGAACGGCGGATGGTGTCGACGCCCGGTTCTGGGAGGCCGTGGGGCAAGGCGACCTGGCGGGCCTGGAGGGGCTCGGCACGTCGGCGGAGTTCTCGGGCCAGGCACGGCTCGTGGACGTACTGCCCGCGCTGTCCGCCTGGCGGCGGGGCGAGACGGAGCGCTCCCGCGTGGACTCCATGCGCTACCAGGTGGTGTGGCGTTCCTGGCCGGGCAGCCGCCCGGCACGGCTGTCCGGCCGGTGGCTGGTCGTCGCCGCGCCCGAGGCGGGCGGGGAACCGGCCGAGTGGCTCGCCGGTGTGCTCACGGCGCACGGCGCGGACACCGCCACGGTGGTGGTCGAGGACGGCTGGACGGAGTCCGTGACGAAACTGGCTGAGTCGGGGGAGCCGTTCGACGGCGTGCTGTGCGCGCTGGACGCGGTGACGCTGGCACAGGCGGTGGTCGGCCTGGGCGCCGCCGGCGTGGCAGCGAGGGTGTGGGCGGTCACCGACGGAGCCGTGTCGGTGGGCCCCGACGACGCGCTTCGTGACCCGATGGCGGCACGGGCCTGGGGCGTGGGGCAGGTGGCCCGCTCGGAGTACCCGGAGCGCTGGGGCGGCCTGGTGGACATGCCTGCGACACTCGACGACCGGTGCGGCACCGCGCTGGTGGGCGTGCTGGCCGCGCCGGACGGACATGAGGACCAGATCGCGGTGCGTTCCTCGGGTGTGTTCGTACGACGCCTGGAACGCGCGGCACGGCGGTCGGGTGGCGACCGCCCGTGGCAGACCGGTGGATCGGTCGTGGTCACCGGCGGCACCGGCGCACTGGGTGGTCGAGTGGCGCGCTGGCTCGCCCGAGGCGGAGCGGAGCACGTGATGCTGCTCGGCCGCCGCGGCAAGGACGCGCCAGGAGCCGCCGAACTGGTCGCAGAGCTGGAAGAACTGGGCAGCGGGGTGTCCCTGGTGGCGTGCGACGTCTCCGATCGGGAGGCACTGAGTGACGCGCTCGCGTCGCTCCCCGCGGAGCTGCCGCTGACGGGAGTGGTGCACACCGCGGGCATTCTGGACGACGGTGTCCTCGAAGGACTGACCGCGGACCGCTTCGACCGGGTGGAGGAGCCGAAGGTCTCGGCCGCCTGGCACCTGCACGAACTGACCCGGGAGAAGGACCTCTCCTTCTTCGTCATGTTCTCCTCCCTCGCGGCCACCGTGGGCAGCAGTGGCCAGGGCAACTACGCGGCGGCCAACGCGTTCCTCGACGCCTTCGCCCAGTACCGGCGTGGGCAGGGGCTGCCCGCCACGTCGGTCGCCTGGAGCTCCTGGGGCGGCGGGGCCGGTATGGCCCAGGACGGGGCGGCCGCCGAGCGGACAGCCCGCGGTGGACTACCGCCCATGTCACCGGAGTCGGCCATCGCGGCACTGCAGCGGGCCGTCGAACAGGACGAGACCAATGTGGCCGTCGCCGACATCGACTGGGAGCTCTTCACCACCGCCCTGAGCGTGGTGCGGCCCAACACGCTCATCGACGACCTGCCGGAGGCGCAGCGGGTCCGCGAAGCGCTCGCGGCCACCGTCGCAGCCACTGAGACGCCGTCCTCGCTCGCCCAACGGCTGCGCGAGCTGCCCGAACCCGCCAGGCAGGCCGCGGCCCTCGACCTCGTTCGCACCCAGGCGGCCCTCGTCCTCGGCCATTCCTCCGCCGACGAGGTCGAGGAGGAACGCTCCTTCAACGAGATCGGCTTCGACTCCCTGACGGCGGTCGAACTGCGCAATCTCCTCAACCTGCTGACGGGACTGAACCTCCCGCCGTCACTGATCTTCGACCACCCGAACCCGAGGGCACTCGCCGGGTACGTGCTGGGCGAACTCCTCGGCGACGAGACGGGCGGCCAGTCCGTCCTCGCGGAACTCGACCGGCTGGAATGGGCGCTCTCCGACGTCTCGCTCGACGACGGAACGTACGCGGGGATCGAGAGCAGGCTGAGCGTCCTCCTGTCGGCGGTCGCGGACCGCCGCAGCGCCGCATCGGTGGACGACCTGGAAACCGCCACGGTGGACGAATTGTTCGACTACATCGACAACAAATACGGCAAGCGTTGATCGGCCGACCGGCAAGGATCTGAGGAAACTTTCGTGTCTAGTGCGTCGAACGAGCAGAAGTTGCTGTCCTACCTCAAGCGGGTGACGGCCGATCTCGACGAGGTGCAGGAGCGCCTCAAGGCCAAGGAGGACAAGGACCGCGAACCGATCGCCATCGTCGGGATGAGCTGCCGTTTCCCGGGCGGCGTACGGTCGCCCGAGGAGCTGTGGCACCTGCTCTCCGAAGGCCGCGACGCGGTGACGGAGTTCCCCGAGGACCGCGGCTGGGACAACGAATCCTTCTACGACGAGGACCCGGACCAGAGCGACAAGTCGTATGTCAGGGAAGGCGCCTTCCTCGGCAATGTCGGGGAATTCGATGCACGGTTCTTCGGGATCTCCCCGCGTGAGGCGCTGGCGATGGACCCGCAGCAGCGGCTGCTCCTGGAGACCTCCTGGGAGACGTTCGAGCGGGCCGGCATCCCCACCGGGTCGGCGAAGGGCAGCAGGACCGGCGTGTTCGTCGGCACCAACGGCCAGGACTACCCGGCCCTTCTGGCCCGCTCCGAGAACGACGTGGAAGGGTACATGGGGGCCGGCAACGCGGCCAGCGTGATATCCGGCCGCATCTCCTACACCCTGGGCCTCGAAGGACCCGCGGTCACGGTGGACACCGCATGCTCCTCATCCCTGGTGGCCCTGCACCTCGCGGTGCAGGCGCTGCGCACCGGCGAGTGCGACCTGGCACTCGCAGGCGGCGTCACGGTGATGACGACCCCCGGCATCTTCGCCGAGTTCTCCCGGCAGCGGGGCCTCGCGGCGGACGGCCGGTGCAAGGCGTTCGCGGCGGGCGCGGACGGCACCGGTTGGGGCGAGGGTGTCGGCATGCTGCTGGTGGAGCGCCTGTCCGACGCCCGACGCCTGGGCCATGAGGTACTCGCGGTGGTGCGGGGCAGCGCGGTGAACCAGGACGGCGCGTCCAACGGCCTGACCGCGCCGAACGGGCCGTCCCAACAGCGCGTCATTCGAGCGGCGTTGGCGAACGCCGCCCTGTCGGCGGCGGACGTGGACGCCGTGGAGGCACACGGCACGGGCACCGCGCTGGGCGACCCCATCGAGGCGCAGGCGCTGCTGGCGACGTACGGCCGCGGCAGGCCCGCGGACCGCCCCGTCTGGCTCGGTGCGATCAAGTCGAACATCGGCCATACGCAGGCGGCGGCGGGTGTGGCGGGTGTGATCAAGATGGTGATGGCGATGCGGGAGGGTGTGCTGCCGCAGACGTTGCATGTGGATGAGCCGACGCCGCAGGTGGACTGGTCGGCGGGGGCTGTCGAGCTGGTCACCGAGCAGCAGTCGTGGCCGGAGACGGGTCGGCCGCGGCGGGCGGGTGTGTCCTCGTTCGGGATCAGTGGCACGAACGCGCACGTGGTGCTGGAGCAGGCGGAGGAGTCCGAGCCGGTGGCGGCCCCGGATCCTGTGGTGATGCCGACGGTGCCGGTGGTGCCGTGGGTGCTCTCGGGCAAGACGGCGGCGGCGCTGCGTGGCCAGGCGGCTCGGCTGATGTCGCACGTGGGCGAGTCGGCGTCGCCGGTGGATGTGGGGTGGTCGTTGGCCGCGACGCGTTCGGCGTTGGCGCACCGTGCGGTGGTGTTGGGCTCTGGGCGGGAGGAGTTGCTGTCGGGTCTGGCTGCCCTCGCGGAGGGCGAGGAGGCACCGCAGCTTGTCACGGGTGCTGAGAGGGAGCGCCGTGGTGTGGTGTTCGTGTTCCCGGGTCAGGGGGCGCAGTGGGTGGGTATGGCGGCTGGGTTGATGG
>NZ_BAABCQ010000282.1:3037-5395 GCF_039539045.1 Streptomyces marokkonensis | reverse complement strand
CCGCCCCACCTTCGGGCTGGTCGCCGTCGATCCGGTGACCTTCGCCCGTACGCCGAAGCCGTCGGCCCGCTGGCTGGGCTCGCTCGCCCGCGACCAGCACCTGCCGTGCGGCACCGACCGGCCGCGGCACGTCCATGTCGCCGCACGCTAGTGTGATTCGCATGGCGAAACGGGGCCCCTACGAGAAGGGCGAGGCGAAGCGCAGAGAGATCCTCGAGGCGGCACTGGAGATCTTCGCCCAGGAGGGGTACCGCGGTACCTCCCTGCGCAAGGTGGCCGCCCGGTGCAACCTCAGCCTGCCCGGCCTCATGCACTACTTCGAGTCCAAGGAGGACCTGCTGACCCAGGTCCTGCGTGCCCGGGACGACACCGCCCGTACCCGGCACCCCCGGCTCACGGGCCCGGACAGCTACCGCGCGATCGTCCGGGAGGGCGCGAACACACCCGGGCTCGTCGAGCTGTTCGTCTCGATGTCCGCGGCCGCGAGCGACCCCGGCCACCCGGCCCACACGCACTTCGGCGAACGCTATCCCGCGATCCGCGGCGAGATCGTCGAGTACCTGCGCCGGCGCATGGAAGAAGGAGCCGTCCGCTCGGACATCACGCCCGAGCGGCTCGCCGTCGTCCTCGTCGCCGTGGCCGACGGGGTGCAACTGCAGTGGCTCACCGACCGGTCCATGGACATGGAGGAGCCGATCAACGACATGATGGCGCTCCTCGCGCCGCCCTCGCGGAAGCCGGCCGACACCGCCGACTGACACAGTCGGCCGACGTCACAGGTGCGGGGAAGGGGGCATCCCCCCTTCCCCGCACCACACATCGACTCCGACGCCCGACCCGTCAGCCCCGGGCGGCCGCCACCTGCTCGCACAGGGCCGGGACCTGCGACAGGGGGACAGGACTCTGCGGGAACTCGGCGATGACCTCCAGCGGCATCCCGGCCAGGAAGCGCCGCATGACGGGATCGGCCAGCGCCCCCGCCCCCGCGTCCGCTCCGGCCCCGGACCGCGCACCGCGGCCACGGGCGAAGGCGTCGAGGAGCAGCGGCCCGCCGACCGGGTGTGCCAGCCACTCGCCGAGGGTGTTCCGCCCGGTCAGGCGGGCCCGCGACGGATCGCCCTCGACCCGGAGGTCCACGGTGCAGCGGATGTCGCGGGAGGAGGCGCCCGCCTCGATGCGGTACGTCCCGCCCTCCACGAACCAGCCGCCCTCCCGCTCGCTGTAGTGGGCGAGGTCGGCGCGGTCGATCTCGACGAGCACGTCGCGGCTCTCACCGGCCTCCAGGTCGACCGTCGCGAACCCGCGCAGCTCTCGTACCGGGCGGGCGACCCCGGAGCCCTCGGGCGCCCGGCTGTAGATCTGGACCACCTCGCGGCCCTGCCGGTCACCCGTGTTGGTGACCGTCACCCGTACCTCGACCCACCCGCCCTCGCCCTCGCCCTCGCCGTCGCTGTCCTTGTCCTCGTCACCGCCCCGTGCCACGGCCGACAGGCCGCTGTGGGCGAAGGACGTGTAGGACAGGCCGTGGCCGAAGGGAAACGCGACCTCGTCGCCGCGCCGGTCGTGGCCCCGGTACCCGACGAACACGCCTTCCCCGTACCGCACATGCCCTTCCTCGCCGGGGAACGACAGGTGGGACGGACTGTCCTCCAGCCGCAGCGGGATCGTCTCGGCGAGCCGGCCGGAAGGGTTGACGTGTCCGTACAGCACGCGGGCGAGTGCGCTGCCGCCGCCCTGGCCGAGCAGCCAGCCCTCGACCAGGGCCGGCACCCTCTCGTGCCAGGGGGACGTGCGCACAACCCCGCCGTTGGACAGCACCACGGCGACGCGGGGGTTGACTGCGAGCACCCGGTCGAGGAGCGCGAGCTGGGTGGCGGGCAGGTCGATGTGGTCGCGGTCGAAACCCTCGGACTCCTCCTGCGCCGGCAGGCCCAGGAAGAGCAGGACGGTGTCGCTGCGGGCGGCGAGCCGCTCGGCGTCCGCGGCCAGTTCCTCCCGTACGGCCGGGTCCTCGTCGTCCGGCATCCCGTACCCCTCGGCGAACTCCACCCGGACGCCCTGCGCGGACTCCCGCAGGCACTCCAGGGCCGTGTCCAGCCGGGTCGGCGTGACCTGGGAACTTCCGGCACCCTGGTACCGCGGAGTGCGGGCCGGCTCACCGATCACGGCCACCGTCCCGGCGGACGGATCCAGCGGCAGCAGTGACGACTCGTTCCTGAGCAGGACGACACACCGTTCGGCGGCCTCGCGGGCCAGCCGGTGGTGCTCGTCGTACGGCACGGGGCCGCGAGTCTCCGTCACGGCACAGGGAGTTTCCGCCGCGCCGTCGGCCGTCGCGCCGTCGGCCGTCGCGCCGTC
>NZ_BAABCQ010000282.1:0-2937 GCF_039539045.1 Streptomyces marokkonensis | reverse complement strand
GGCCTTCACGCCGTCGGCCTTCACGCCGTCGGCCTTCACGCCGTCGGCCTTCACGCCGTCGGCCTTCACGGCGCCGGCCGTCGCCCTGCGGGCCAGCAGGGCGAGCCTCTTCACCGACGCGTCCAGGTCCGCCTCGGCCAACTCGCCGTTCTCGACCGCGGCGACGACCTCGCGGTCGGTACGTCCGCCGGTACCCGGCATCTGGAGGTCCAGCCCGGCACGCAGCGCGGCGACCCGATCACGTACGGCGCCCCAGTCGGACATCACGACGCCGTCGAATCCCCACTCGGTGCGCAGGATGTCGGTCAGCAGACGGCGGTTCTCGCTGAGCGGCACGCCGTTGAGCGCGTTGTAGGAGGCCATGACGGACCACGGGCGATCACGGCGGACGATGCGTTCGAACGCGCGCAGGTAGATCTCGCGCAGCGGGCGCTCGTCGATGTCCGCGCTCACCCGCATGCGGTCGGTCTCCTGGTTGTTGGCCGCGTAGTGCTTCAACGCGGCCCCGACTCCCGCATCCTGGAGTCCTCGGACCATGGCACCGCCGAGTTCGGCCGTCAGGAGGGGGTCTTCGGAGAAGTACTCGAAGTTGCGGCCGCACAGCGGCGAGCGCTTGATGTTGATGCCCGGACCGAGCACCACATGGACGGCGTGGGTCCGGGCCTCGGCGGCGATGGCGGTGGCGACCCGCCGGGCGAGATCGCGGTCCCAGCTGCTGCCGAGCGCGACGGCCGGCGGGAAGCAGGTGGTGGGTGCTGCGCTGCGCAGGTCGAGCTGGCCGCCGTCGCCCTCGTCCTTGGGAAGTCGCAGGCCATGGGGCCCGTCCGACAGGCAGAGCGCGGGAACGCCTCCCACCCCTTCGGTGACGAAGTCACCCGCACCGCTGGTCAGAGCGGCTTTCTGGGCGATCGTCAGAGGACCTGTCCCGATCGCGGTCTCCCCCGCCGAGGGGGTTCGAGTCTGCTGGGTCATGGAGTCTGCCCCGGTCGTTCGGCGAGACGGCACTCTGCCGCCACATCAAAACCATATAGTGATCGGTTTTGGAAGTCGAGGCTGCCGCGCGGAGGGACGTCGCACTCACCGGGCCACCCTGTTTCCGCCGTGCGCGATCCATTGACGGCCGGAAACCGATCGCTTTACGGTTTTCGCGCCGGATCGGCCGCCATCATCACGAGAAGAGGTACAGCGATGACGCTGCGCCCTGCCCACGATCACCCCGCACCCGCCACTCCCCCGCGTCGGCGCCGTGCGACGCTCATCACCGTCTGCGCCGGAGCCATGCTCGCCGCCACCGCACTGCCCGCCACCGCACTGCCCGTCACGGCGCTGCCCGCCACCGCACCGCCCATCAGCGCCGACCAGGCCGGTGGACACAACGGTGGGCACGACGACGGGCACGACCGCCCGGCCGAGGCGGCCCGCGCCGTCACCCCGCGGATCGGCCACTACGCCGCTCTGGGCGACTCGTTCAGCTCCGGCCTCGGCATCCCCGACCGGACGGACGCCATCTGCGGCCGGTCCGACCACAACTACCCCACACTCGTCGCCGGGGCCGTCGGCGCCCGGGAATCGACCGACGTGACATGTGCGGGCGCCGAGACCCGCCATCTGACGGAGGTCCAGAACACCGCCGCACCCCAGATCGACGCGGTCCGCCCGGACACCTCCGTGGTCACCGTGGGCATCGGCGGCAACGACCTCGACCTCGCCGGCATCATCGGACGGTGCGTCCTGCTGGCCCACCTCAACCCACAGGGCTCACCCTGCAAGAACAGCTTCACCCTGTTCGGTAGGGACGAGATCGGCTCCCGCATCAACACCACGGCTCCGAAGGTCGCCGGCGCACTCCGAGCGGTCCGCTCCAAGTCGGCGCAGGCGGAGGTGCTCGTCGTCGGCTACCCGGCGATCGTCCCCGACGACGGCTCGGCGTGCCGCGAGACGATCCCTCTCGCCGTGGGTGACTTCGCGTGGCTGCGCGACAAGACCAGGCAGCTGAACACCATGCTGGCCCAGCAGGCCGCCGCCCACGGCGCCACGTTCATCGACACCTACAGCCCCTCGGTCGGTCACGACGCCTGCAAGCCGCCGGGGGTCCGCTGGCTCGAGCCGACGGAGACGGAGGCCGGGGCCGGCTTCCACCCCAACGCGGCGGGCCACCGGAGCACGGCCGAGACCATCGTCGCGGCACTCAGTGACTGACCGTCCCGGGCCCGGGGACTACGGCCGGTGAAGGCCGTGACTCCCGAGGAACTCCCACACCCGCTCCTCCATCGGCACCGCGGCCGGCTCCAGCAGCCACTGCGTCTGCAGACCGTCCATCAGGGCCAGCAACTGCTGGGCGACGGCGTCCGGATCGGCCGCCACCGAAGGCTCGTACGACTCGAACAGCTCGCCGAGCAGCGCACCGATCTCGGCGCGCAGCAGCTGGTAGCGCCTGACGAAGTAGGTACGCGCGGGGTGACCCGGCTCGGACGCCTCGGCGGAGAGCTTCGCATAGAGCGCGACGAGGCCGGGCGTCCGACTGTTCCGACCCACCACGGCGACAAGCCGGTTCAACCGCTCTGCCGCGGAGGGCCCCGCCGCCGCGACCGGCGGAGCGGGGTCACTGCCGAGCAGGCCCGGGAACAGGGACGCGGCGTCGTCCTCGTCACGCCGGCTGAGCACCTCCAGCAGAAGCGGCTCCTTGCCCGGGAAATGGTGCAGGAGACCGGCGTGGGTCAGGCCGGCGTGAGCGGCGATCTCCCGCAGGGACACGGAGTTGTACCCCGAGCGGGAGAACAGCTCGGTCGCGGAGTCGAGGATGCGGGCACGAGTGCGCTCGCCCTTCGTTCTGGGCGCCTGGCTCAAGGGACGGTCTCCTCGGAAGGCGAGGTCGGCGGGCACGCAACGTGACGGAAACTACCACGCGGTAATGTCCTCGCCAGAAAACCTACCAAC
>NZ_BAABCQ010000281.1:0-5405 GCF_039539045.1 Streptomyces marokkonensis | reverse complement strand
CTCGACGTTCATGGGGGTAGCTGTAGCTTTCTTGCCGTACGTAAACGAGGGAAGGGACTCCCAACAATGGCTGTAAGCCTGTCCAAGGGTGGCAACGTCTCGCTCACCAAGGAGGCTCCGGGCCTGACCGAAGTCACCGTGGGGCTCGGCTGGGACGTCCGTACCACCACCGGCACCGACTTCGACCTCGACGCGTCCGCGATCGCGGTCAACACGGAGGGCAAGGTCTACTCCGACGGCCACTTCGTGTTCTTCAACAACAAGCAGACGCCGGACAACACGATCGCCCACACCGGTGACAACCGCACCGGTGAGGGCGCCGGCGACGACGAGGCGATCAACGTCAACCTGGCCGGCCTGCCGGCCGACATCGAGAAGATCGTCTTCCCGGTGTCGATCTACGACGCCGAGAACCGTTCGCAGAACTTCGGCCAGGTGCGCAACGCCTACATCCGCATCCTCAACAAGGCCGGCGGCGCCGAGATCGCCCGCTACGACCTTTCCGAGGACGCGGCCACCGAGACCGCGATGGTCTTCGGCGAGCTGTACCGCAACGGCGCCGAGTGGAAGTTCCGCGCCGTCGGCCAGGGCTACGCCTCGGGCCTGGTGGGCATCGCCCAGGACTTCGGTGTGAGCGTCTGACGTTCACCCGCTCGTTCGGGTGAACGTCAGACACTCACCCGCTCGTTCGCTCGCACGGAGGCCTCCCGGTCGTGCGCCGGGGGGCCTCCGTCGTGCGTGGGGGCCTCCGTCGTGCGTGGAGCCCCTCCCGGCGTGCGTGGAGCCCCTCCCGGCGTGCGTGGAGCCCCTCCCGGCGTGCGTGGAGGGCCTTCGCGGTGCCTGCCTCCCCCGGGCCGCCCCGCAGCAGCTCCAAGAGGTGGTCCCACCGGGCAGCCTCAACGGGCGTTTCACGTGAAACGACTCATAGGATCACGACGTGCGCATCGCCCGCCCGCTCGTAGCCGCCGCCACCGTCGCCGTCCTCGCGGCGTGCAGCGGTGGCGGTGGCGTCGACGGCACCCCCGGCGGCTCGGGTGTGCGTGACCCGTACTTCCCGAAGGCGGGCAACGGCGGCTACGACGTCGGCCACTACGACCTGACCCTGGCCTACGACCCCGACGCCGAGCACCTCACCGGCACCGCGTCGGTCACCGCCCGCGCCACCCGGGAACTGTCCGCCTTCAACCTCGACCTCAAGGGCCTGGACGTCGAGAAGGTCACCGTCGAGGGCCGGGCCGCCCGCTTCAACCGGGCCGGACAGGAGCTGACCGTCCGCCCGGCGGACGAGCTGAACGACGGGGAGACGTTCCGCGTGACCGTCCGCTACTCCGGCGGCCCCGTGACCGTGACCGACCCGGACGGCTCCGAGGAGGGCTGGCTGCCCACCGCCGACGGCGCGGTCGGGCTCGGTGAGCCGACGGGCTCGATGGCCTGGTTCCCCGGCAACCACCACCCCTCCGACAAGGCCGCCTACGATCTCTCGGTGACGGTGCCGGAGGGCCTGGGAGCCGTTTCCAACGGTGAGTTGACGGGCGAGACCACCCGCGACGGCCGCACGACGTTCACCTGGCACACCGCCGAGCCGATGTCGAGCCACGTCGCCACGGTCGCCATCGGCGACTGGGAGACCGACCGCTCCACCACCGACGACGGCCTGCCGGTGTACACGGCCGTCGACCCGGAGCAGGCCGACGCGAGCCGGGCGGTCCTGGGGCGGATTCCCGAGGTCATGGAGTGGGCCCAGGAGAACTTCGGCCCGTATCCCTTCTCCTCCACCGGCGCGATCGTCGACCGCGTCGAGGACGCCGGCTACGCCCTGGAGACCCAGAACCGGCCCTACTTCCCCGGCGCCCCCGACACCGTCCTGCTCGTCCACGAACTCGCCCACCAGTGGTACGGAAACTCCGTCAGCCCGAAGACCTGGCGGGACATGTGGCTCAACGAGGGCTTCGCCACCTACGCCGAATGGCTGTGGGAGGAGGACGAGGGCGGCGACACCGCACAGGAGACCTTCGACGCGCTCTACGACGGGACCTACTACCCCGACGAGGACGCGAACGACTCGGTCTGGGCGTTCCCGCCCGCGGACCCGCCCGACGCGGAACACATCTCCGCCGGCCCCGTCTACCAGCGCGGCGCGATGGTCCTGCACAAGATCCGACAGACGGTCGGCGACGAGGCCTTCCTGGACCTCCTCCGTGGCTGGGCAACCGACCACCGCCACGGCAACGCGGACACCGACGACTTCACGGCGTACGTGGAGAAGTCGGCGCCGGACGAGGACTTCACGGGGATCTGGGAGGACTGGCTGTACGGGGACGGCAGGCCACAGAGCCCGTGAGACGCCGCTCCGGCCGAACGCCGTCGCGCCCTGCTCCGCGACACGCCCCGCCCCGCGCCGCTCAGGCGGCCTGGGCGGTGCGGGCCCGCTGGAGCGTCGTGAGCCGGGAGACCAGGATCACGGCGAACACGGCACTCACGATGCCGACAACGTTGGCGGAGTGCGAGTTGAGGATCGTCTCCTTGGCGCCCTCGATACTGTCGTCCTCGTTCCACACCTGAACCGAGTCGTTCATGAACATCACGAAGTGGGCGAGCCAGAACCACCACCACGTGTGCAGCAGCCACCGCCCGGCGCCCTTCGGCCGGCCGGTCGTCGCCGTCCAGATGTCGTTGGCGATCTGCTTGGGCAGGTAGAAGTTGGCGACGGGGATGAACCAGGCGCCCGCCGCCAGACCGGGGCCGTAGCGGATACGGCCCGGCGCGATCGCGTCGGCGTTCAGCCAGGTGTGCCGGAACCAGCACACCCACATGCCCGCCACCCCCAGCATCACCAGCCCGCCGAGGCCGTCGAGCAGGTCGGTCGCGAGCACCCAGTCGTCGAAGCTCCCGATGTCGCTCGGGGTCTTCGCGTCGTCGTGACGGCTGAGTTCGGTGAACACCTCCCAGAGGGCGACGCTACGGGCCAGCAGCAGCAGGGCGTACACGCCGAGCAGGGCGTTCAGGGTCAGGGCCAGGCCCCGGAGCGGGCGTACGCGCCGCTGGGCATACGGGGAGGGGGCGGGTGAGGCGGAGGCCGGCCCCGGGACGGGCGTCGCGTACGCCGGCGACTGCTCGGGTCCCGGCCGGGCACCGTAGGGCGCGGGGATCGGCCCCGGGGGCGTCGACGGGCCGAAGGCGGTGGGCGGCGGGCCGAAACCCGCGGCGGGCGCCCCGACCGGCACCCGCTTCTCCGGATCCTCGCTGTCCAGGAGCTGCACGGCGTGCCGGCCCAGCTCCGCCAGTACCTCGCCGGGCAGCCACGCACCGCTCCGTGCGGTGTCCGCGCCCTCCAGGTCCTCGATCGACGTCAGCAGCTCGTCCGGGGTGGGGCGCTTGGCGGGGTCCTTGACCAGGCAGGACGCGACCAGCGCCTGCCAGGGGCCGGGTACGCGGGAGAGGTCCGCCTCCTCGGTCGCGATGCGGAAGAGCAGCGAGTGCATCCCGCCCTCGTCGGTACCGAAGGGCATCCGGCCCGTCGCGGCGTAGGCCAGCACCGCGCCGAGGCAGAAGATGTCGCTGGCGTACGACACCTTCTCCCCGCGCACCTGCTCGGGGGACATGAACCCCGGCGAGCCCACGACGGCCCCCGTGCGGGTGAACCCCTCCGCGGACTGTGTGGACACGTCCAGCGCGCGGGCGATGCCGAAGTCGATGACGCGGGGACCGTCGATGGTCACCAGGATGTTGGAGGGTTTGAGGTCGCGGTGCACGATGCCGGCGCCGTGGATGGTCTGCAGCGCCCGCAGCAGGCCCATCGCCAGTACCCGCAGGGAGGCGGGGGGCAGTGGCCCGTACTGCTGGTCCACGACCTCGGCGAGCGAGGGCCCGGCGACGTAACCGGTGGCGACCCAGGGGGTCGGCGCCTGGGTGTCGGCGTCCAGCACGGGCGCGGTCCACTCGCCGCCGACGCGCTGCGCCGCCTTCACCTCCTGGGCGAAGCGCCGCCGGAAGTCGGGCTGGCGGGCCAGCTCCTCACGGACGACCTTGACGGCCACCGTCCGGCCCCGGTCGGAACGCGCCAGGTACACCCGTCCCATGCCGCCCTCACCGAGCCTGCCGAGCAATCGGTAGGTACCGATCCATTCGGGATCGCCCGGCTCCAACCCGTTCATCTGATTTCCTTTCGTGGATACCCCCGCCTTCAGCCGGGGGAGGAACGAAACTCCTGCGGAGCAGGGCAAGGAGCGGGCTTCGCCGTCAAGGCGAAAGACCGTGCTCTGACCCGCGGGTTGTGCTTCACCTGTCGTGACGCTAGTTTGTGAGCATGGCTACGGCGCAGGTGAAGCGGGCGTTCAAGTACCGCTTCCACCCCACGAACGAGCAGGCGGCTGAGCTGTCGCGCACGTTCGGCTGCGTCCGCAAGGTCTACAACATGGCGCTGGCCGCCCGTACGGAGGCGTGGGCGCGGCAGGAGCGGGTCAACTACAACCAGACGTCGGCGATGCTGACGGCGTGGAAAAAGACCGGGGAACTGGCGTACCTGGGCGAGGTTTCCTCGGTTCCGCTTCAGCAGACGCTCAGGCACTTGCAGGGGGCGTTCACCCACTTCTTCGCCAAGCGCGCCAGGTACCCGCGCTTCAAGTCGAAGAAGAAGTCCCGCAGGTCGGCCGAGTACACCACCAGTGGGTTCCGCTTCCGCGACGGGAAGCTGACCCTGGCGAAGATGGCGGAGCCGCTGGACATCGTCTGGTCGCGTCCGCTCCCGGAGGCGGCGACGCCCTCCACGGTAACCGTGTCGCAGGACGCGGCCGGCCGCTGGTTCGTGTCGATGCTGTGCGACGACCCTGGCGTCAGGCCGCTGCCCGCCACCGGTGCGGCCGTGGGAATCGACGTCGGTCTGGACCACCTGCTGACCCTCTCCACCGGGGAGAAGATCGCCAATCCCCGCCACGAGCGTCGCGACCGCACCCGCCTCGCCCTGGCCCAGCGCCGCCTGGCGAGGAAGGCCAAGGGATCCGCGAACCGGGCCAGGGCCCGGCAGAAGGTCGCCAGGATCCACGCCCGGATCGCCGACCGGCGGCGTGATGGGCTGCACAAGCTGACCACTCGTCTCGTGCGTGAGAACCAAACGCTCGTGATCGAGGACCTGACCGTGCGGAACATGGTCAGGAACCGGAGTCTGGCCCGCGCCATCAGTGACGCGGCATGGTCGGAGTTCCGGAGCCTGCTGGAGTACAAGGCCGCCTGGTACGGGCGGGAAGTGATCGCGGTCGACCGCTTCTTCCCCTCCTCCAGGCTGTGCTCCCACTGCGGCACCCTCGCCAAGGCGATGCCGCTGCACGTGCGCACCTGGACGTGCGAGAGCTGTGGCACGACCCACGACCGGGACGTGAACGCGGCGAAGAACCTGCTGGCTGCCGGAC
>NZ_BAABCQ010000280.1:0-5813 GCF_039539045.1 Streptomyces marokkonensis | reverse complement strand
CCCCCACCGTCCGGGCCCAAAGTCCTGTCCTCTTCGTGACGTTACGCACTGACAGACGGTTAGTCCGCCCTTCAAGCTGATGTAGGAAGTCGGGGGTCGACTTTGAACCGGGAGTACGTCAGTGAGCGCCATGCCGATCGCCCTGCTGCTCACCACGGCCGCCACCGGCGCCGTGGGCGTCGCCGTCCTGCGCAGCATTCTGGTGCTGCGCCGACAGGTGGCGGCCCTGCGCACCGAGCTGGCCGAGAGCCGCGCCGCCGCCACGAGGGGCCGGGTGCCCGCCGCCCGCGGCAGCGCCGCCGCCGAGGAGATACGCGCCGCCGTCGCGGAGGCGCTCGCCGAGGAGCGGGAGCGGGAGCTCGCCGAGGCGCGGGCCTTCTGGGCGGCACAGGACTCCCGGGACGCCGCGGACGCGCCCCTGCTGCTCGGCCTGTCCGACAGCGAGCTGTTCCTGCCCCGCCAGACCGACCTCGTGGGTCTGGACCCGATGGTGGAGCCGCGCGCGGACACCGACGAACCGCCCACGATGGACCCGGTGGACCCGGTGGACCCGGTGGACGCGGTGGACTCATTGGACTCGGGACCCAGGGAATCCGCCGAACTGGCCGCCGCCCGTCGCCGGCACCCCTCGCACCCGGACTTCGTGCCGAACCCGGCACCGGCCGTGGGTGACCACGAGCGCACGGTCGCCACCCTTGAGGAGCTGGCCGAGTCGAGCATCGCGCTGGCGGACGTCCGTCCGGGCCCGCTGGGTACGCTCGACGTGTACGTCTTCGCCGACGGCACCACCCTGTGCATGACCCCGGGGCATCGCGAGACCGCAGAGCGCCTGGCCACCGCGCTGGGCGCGGGCAGGACGCCGTACCTGCTCGGTGGCTCGGGGATCTCCGGTGCCTACACGCTGACCTTCGCCTGCGGCGAGGAGAACGTGTACATCCTGGCGGACCGCGTCATCGCGTCCCTCTAGCCGCTTTCGTCCAGCCATCCAGCCGTCCAGCCGCTTCGCCGACCGTCCAGCCGCTTCGCCGACCACCGGCCGGGGCGTCAGACCCCCGCCCGCTTGCGGGCCTCCTCCACCAGCCCCACCGCTTCGTCCACCTGGCCCTCGTCCGTCAGTACGAGGGCCAGGTCGTGTGCGGCCACGGCGATCTGGTCGGCGGCGGCGAACATTCCCGCGTCCGGCATCTCGCGCGGCTCCGTCCCCGGTTCCTCCACGAGCTGGGCGCGTCGGGCCAGCTCCCTGGCCAGCTCCAGCGCCTCGGCGGCGGCCCCGCGTTGCAGCCTGCTCTGCGGGGCGGCCCGCAGCCGGTCGGCGAAGTCGTCCACGGCACGGGTCAAAGGCGTCGTATCAACCACGGCGCGAGCGTACGCGCCCCTCCGGGACTGTTGCCAACGGGCAAACGCTCAGGCACGGTGACCTGAAGGACCGGCTTACATCCCCTTTCGCCCGGAGGCGCCGATGTCCCATGTCTTCTCCGAGGAGACCCATCGCAACATGCTCGCCCGCATCCCCCACTGCACCGGTCGTGAGATCTCCGACTGGCTGCGCGCCGTCGAGGACGGCCCCTCCCTCTTCCGCTTCGAGGAAAAGGTCAGCTGGCTCCGACACGAACACGACCTCGCGTACGGCCACGCGAAGGCGATCATCCACGAGTACGACCTGAGAAGGGCCGCGCGCAAGCTGCGCTAGGCGCGCCGTCCCCACGACGACGAAGGGCCCCGGGCTCGAAGCCCGGGGCCCTTCGCGTACTGGTCGCTACCAGTCGTCGCTAATCGTTGCTGTTCAGGATCGCGATCAGCCGCAGGAACTCCAGGTACAGCCACACCAGCGTCAGCGTGAGACCGAAGGCGGCGAGCCAGGCCTCCTCGCGCGGGGCGCCGTAGGCCAGTCCGTCCTCGACCTGCTTGAAGTCCATGGCCAGGAAGCAGGCGCCGAGGATGATGCCGACGATGCCGAAGACGACACCGAGGGTGCCGCTGCGGAAGCCGAGGCCGTCACCGCCGCCGAAGACGGCGAACAGCAGATTCACCATCATCAGGAAGACGAAGCCGAGCGCGGCCGCCATCACGAAGCCGTAGAAGCGGCGGTTGACGCGGATCCAGCCGGCCTTGTACGCGATCAGCACACCGGCGAAGACCGCCATCGTGCCGATCACGGCCTGCATGGCCGCGCCGTCGGCGATGCGGTTGTCGACGACGCTGGAGATGACGCCGAGGAAGACACCCTCGAACGCCGCGTACGTCAGGATCAGCGCCGGCGAGGCCTTGCGCTTGAAGGACTGGACGAGCGCCAGGACCATGCCGACCAGCGCGGCACCGACACCGACACCGATGGAACGGCCGATGTTGGCGTCGTCCACGGGCAGCAGCGCCCACGCGAGCGCTGCCGTCACCACGAGCACGCCGAGCGTGCTCGCCGTCCGGATGACGACGTCGTCCATCGTCATGCGGCCGGTGGTGGCCGGCGACTGCGGCGGCGCGCCGTACTGCTGGTCCTGCTGTGCGTACGGGTTCTGGGCGTAGGGGTTGCCGGCGGGCGGGGCGTACGGAGCGCCCTGCGCGTACGGGTTGCCCTGCGTGGCGACGGCGGGACCCCCGGCCTGCGGCGCGGCGTTGAAGCCCGCGTAGCCGTTGTCGCGGCTGAACCCCCGTCGCGAGAAGACCGGGTTTCTGCTCCTCATTTCACTCCTCCATGGCCACACGACGCAGCCTTGGCTCAAGAGTAATAGAACGGCAAAGGAATGACCCTACTGCTTGGGTAGGATCTTTCCCTCGCCCTGCCGCACAACACGCTACGCGGATCAGTGATTCCCCTCACGGGCGGGGTTGTGCGCGGGTCCGGGTACCCCTCACCCGGTCGGGTCACCGGGTTGGTTCACCCGATCGGGAAACCGGTGTAGGCCTCGGCGATGTCGGTCTCGGCGGCGCGGGAGGAGACGATCCGGTCGAGGCGTGCGAGCTGGAGCCGCTCCTCGAAGGGGCCGGCGTCGGGGGCGCGGTGCAGGAGGGTCGTCATGTCGTACGAGAAGCGCTCGGCCTGCCAAACGCGGCGCAGGCAGGTCTCGGAGTAGGCGTCGAGGAGGTCGTCGGAGCCGGTCTCCGAGCGGTGGGCCAGCGCGCGGGCGAAGGTGACGACGTCCCCGACGGCGAGGTTGAGGCCCTTGGCACCGGTGGGCGGCACGATGTGCGCGGCGTCACCGGCCAGGAAGAGGCGGCCGTGCCGCATGGGCTCGTGGACGTAGGAGCGCATGGGGGTGACCGACTTCTGGGTGATCGGCCCCCGGTTCAGGACCCAGTCGTCGTCGGTCTCGAAGCGGCGTTCCAGCTCGGTCCAGATCTCCTCGTCGCTCCAGCTCTCGGAGTCCGTGCCGGCGGGCACCTGGAGGTAGAGGCGGGAGACGGACGGGGAGCGCATGGAGAGCAGCGCGAAGCCGCGGTCGTGGCGGGCGTAGACCAGTTCGTCGTGCGAGGGGGCGACGTCGGCGAGGATGCCGAGCCAGCCGAAGGGGTACGTCCGTTCGAAGGTACGGACCGGTCCGGCCGGGACGGCTGCCCGGGCCACACCCCAGAAGCCGTCGCAGCCGACGACGTAGTCGCACTCCAGGACTTCCTCCGCGCCCTTTCCACCCTCGGCGCCGCCGCGCCGGAAGCGGACGCGGGGGTGGTCGGTCTCCGCGCCTTCCACGGCCAACGCCTCGGCCTCGAACAGCAACGGGCCGCCGTCCTTCAGCTGGAGGGCGACGAGGTCCTTGCAGACCTCGGTCTGGGCGTAGACCATGACGGACCTGCCGCCGGTGAGCGCGGGGAAGTCGACGCGGTGGCGCCGCCTGGCGAACCTCAGCTCGATGCCGTCGTGGGGCAGGCCCTCCCGGTCCATCCGCTCCCCGGCCCCGGCCGCGCGCAGGACGTCCACGGTGCCCTGCTCCAGGATCCCGGCGCGCTGCCGCCGCTCGACGTAGGCGCGGTCGCGGCTCTCCAGGACGACCGAGTCGATCCCGGCGTTGTGGAGCAGCCGGGCGAGGAGGAGTCCGGCGGGGCCGGCCCCGATGATGCCGACGGTGGTGCGCATCGGTCGTTCCCTTCGATTGGCGTCGTTGCCGTCACGGCGGGCGATGAGCTTCGCTCACCGCACCCTGTCGTACACGTGGCTCGCGGGCTTTCGGTTCGCGTGGTGAAAATTATTTCACCAGCACTCGCAGAGTTTCGGTCTCCCGCGCGCGGCTGTCAACGGTGTGCGACGCGTCCCCGAGGGGCGTGTGACGGCTCGACGGGCCCGTTCTGGGCCTGGAACAGCGGGCGGTCGGGCCGGCGGCGGACTCTGGGCGCGCCGCCGGTGTCGGGCCCTCAGCCCTCCCTGCGGTCCCGCAGCAGCCGCTGGATCTCGGCCAGCGTCTCCCGGTCGGGGCCCCGGTCGCCGCCCGCGAGGGCGTCCAGGCGTTCGGCGGTGCGGAAGTCGTAGGCGCGTTCCTCGTCCTCGCCCGGTACGGCGTCGTACGTCTCCTCGGCCGCGAAGCCGACGACGACGTCCACGACCTTGGCGAGGATCCAGGTCACGACGAAGGAGAACGCGGCCACGGCGAGGATGGCGACGATCTGCTTCCAGAGCAGGGAGCCGCCGCCCCCGTAGAAGAGGCCCTTCTTGCCGCTGACGTCGGCCGTGGCGAACAGGCCGACCATGATCAGGCCGACGAGGCCCCCCGCGCCGTGCACACCGACCACGTCGAGGGTGTCGTCGACGTTCAGCCGGTACTTCAGGGTGATGGCGTACGCGCAGACGGCGCCGGCGACGAGTCCGGTCACCAGCGCGCCGGTGGGGTCGATCTCGCCGCACGCCGGGGTGATGGCCACCATGCCGGCCACGGCCGCCGAGCCCACACCCATCATGGTGACCCGCCGGGTACGCCAGTACTCCACCAGCGGCCAGGTGACCATCGCGCCGGCCGCGCCGAGCTGGGTGTTGATGAAGGCCGTGGCAGCGGTGCCGGTGTCGCGGACGGCCGACCCGGCGTTGAAGGCCAGCCAGCCGAACCAGAGCAGCGCCACACCGATCATGACCAGGGGGATGTTGTTGGGCCGCGGTTCCTTGCGCCGGAAGTCCGCCGGCCCCCTGATGACCAGGGCCGCGGCCAGCCCCGCGATGCCCGAGTTGAGTTCCACCGGCAGGCCGCCGGCGAAGTCCAGCGCGCCCAGGTGCTTGGTGATCCAGCCGTTCTCCGTGTCGAAGACCCAGTGCGCGATCGGCACGTACACGATCAGCAGCCACAGCGCCGAGAAGACCAGCCACCCCCGCATCCTGACCCGGCCCGCGATGGACCCGCTGATCAGCGCCACCGTGACGATGGCGAAGCCCATCTGGAAGGTGGCGTACACGTAGGTCGGGATCGAGTCGGTCAGCGTGTTCGGCTCGATGCCGCGCAGGAAGGCGTGGTCGAGGTTTCCGATGAGGCCGGCGCCTCCGACGTCCGGGCCGAAGACGAGCGAGTATCCGACGAGGTACCAGAGGATGCTCACGAAGCACAGCGAGGCGAAGCTCATCTTGAGCATCACCAGGATGTGCTTGGTGCGGACCATGCCGCCGTAGAAGAAGGCGAGGGCGGGGGTCATCAGCAGCACCATGGCCGCCGCCGCCAGCATCCAGGCGGTGTCGCCGGAGTCGTAGGCGGGCGGCATGGGAGCGGGCGCGGTGATCACGGACTGGTCTCCTGGACGCGGGGGGCGGAGGCGGGGGCTCGGCTGTCGGCTGCCGGCTGCCGGCTGTCGGCTGTCGGCTGTCGGCTGTCGGCTGTCGGCTGTCGGCTGTCGGCTGTCGGCTG
>NZ_BAABCQ010000279.1:0-5862 GCF_039539045.1 Streptomyces marokkonensis | reverse complement strand
GCGGCTGTGGCACATCGCCACGAGGTCGTCAGCGTATCTGACCAGCACAGGAGCGCCCTTGACCGTCTCAGCGTCACTGCGTGCGCTGGGCCGGTAGCGGACCCCTGCCGCGTGCTCCATTCCGTGCAAGGCCACGTTCATCAGCATGGGGCTGATCACGCCTCCTTGAGGAGTTCCCTCCTCGGTCGGTGTGAACTCGCCGGACTCGATCACGCCGGCCTTCAGCCAGGCCCGGACCATGCCCCGTGCGGGGAAGGTGCCGAGACTGTCGAGAAGGTGATCGTGGTCGATCCGGTCGAATGCCCCGGCCAAGTCCGCGTCCAGGATCCATCGGCGCTTGCTGCGGTTGCCGCAGAGCGTCTTGAAGATGACCTCGATCGCGTCATGGCAGCCCCGTCCGGGCCGGAATCCGTAGGACCTCGGCTCGAACCGGGCCTCCCACTCAGGTTCCAGCGCGTTCTTCACGCGTGCCTGCTGCACGCGGTCCGCGAGCACCGGAATTCCCAGGGGACGCTGTTTCCCGTTCGCTTTCGGAATGAAGACCCGCTTGACCGGCAGGGCTTTGAGGGGTGAGGCGTGGCGGTGCAACCGCTCTGCCAACTCCCCTCGATCGCGGGAGGTCAGAGCGACCACTCCGTCGACGCCTGCCGTCTTGCGGCCAGCATTGCGCTGCGTGGCCTGCCGCACGCTGACAAGCGTGTTGCTTCGGCTCCGCAGCATCAGCTTCTGCAGGTTGCGGACCTTCTTGAGGTCCCCTTCCTTTGTCGCCTTGAAGATCCTCTGCCTCAGTCGCCGTACGTGGTCCTCGTGGGTGCGCCAGTTCATGGCGTCCCAGTCGGGTGCCGCGTCCTCCGGTCCGTTCACTCCGAGGGCCGCCATCGCGAGAGCGAATGCGTGTGCCGTCATCTGTGTCCAGCTTGTCCTTCGGTGCCGGTACTTCAGCTTTGGTGCCTCAAAGGCTCACCCGGTCCACGTCAGCTCCCTTTCGGGCCAGGCATGTGCCTGTATCCGGCCGGTTATGCGGGACGACCGCGAAGGGTGCGGCCGTGGTGTCCCGGTTTCCCGTCGCCTTTCGACGTACCGGCATTCGCTTCTTGGACCGTCCTGCTCCCGCCGGGGAGTTGGGCCTCCCTCGCGGTCGGCTTACCGGGACACGTCCCGGACCCCGACGGGGTTGTCACGTTCCGCATGGTCGAGATCCGACCGGGGTGGGCGCTCTCTGTACCCCGGGGCGGCGGTGTTCTCGCGGCTGGCTCCTAGTCACCAGCCGCCGCCTGCCGTTTCGCAACGGCCAGCCCTGCCCCCAGCGGTTCATCCCATCTCCGGGGGTATCGATGTCGAGGCATCATCGAGAGTTCGCGTGTACTCGCCCGTCCGGCCTTCCCCTTGCCTGTAACCCCCGGATGGAGCGGGAGCCCTTGGGCGTCTTCCCTGAGCTTCGCACCCTGCCGTTACCAGCAACGCACGTCAGAGCGGGGACGGACCTGTGAACACTTATCCGGAGCTACGCTGCTGTCATTGGTCTCAGCCCTCCAATCAGCGTGCTCGCTCGAACCATGCGACTTCGTGTCGCACCAAGGAAGTCGAACCCGTCCGCCATGTGCACCACCTGCGTCTTGGCCTTTGAGAGGCGAAGACCGAGCGGTTGCAGCACGTTGGCGATGTCCTCGCGCAGCGCCTCGACGTCGTCGCGTTCGCCGTCGGTCAGGACGACGAAGTCGTCCGCGTAGCGGACGATTCGCCAGTTCGGACGTCTGGTTGCGCGGCGACGCCTGCGCAGGTGGCTGGTGGCCATCTCCCCGTTCGGTTCCCATGGCCTGGTCAGGTGCTCGTCGAGCGCTGACAGGGCGATGTTCGCCAGGAGTGGGGAGAGGATGCCGCCCTGCGGGGTGCCGGTGAGGGTGTCTTCGCGGTTGTTGTCCTCGGTGAGGACGCCGGCCTTGAGGAACGCCTTGACCAGCCGCAGCACGCGCTTGTCCTTGACTCGTCCTCGCACTCGGTCCATGAGGGCCGTGTGGTCGATCGAGTCGAAGCACGCCTCGATGTCCGCGTCCAGGACCCATCGGTAGCCGTGGGTGCCGTAGAAGTGGATCTCGGCGATCGCGTCGTGTGCCCGTCGCAGGGGCCGGAAGCCGTAGGAGACCGGCTTGAAGTCGGCCTCGAAGATTGGCTCCAGCACCAGCTTGAGAGCTGCCTGGACCACCCGGTCGGCGATGGTCGGGATGCCGAGTTTGCGCACCTTCCCAGTGCCGCCGGGCTTGGCAATCTTGCGTTCGCGCACCGGCAGCGGGCGGAACTCGCCCGATTTGAGTACGTAGCGAAGATCCTCCAGGAACCCGTAAGGGCCGATCTCGCGCTCGACGTTGACGGCGGTGAGGCCGTCCACTCCGGGCGTTTTGGCCCCTTTGTTTCCCGCGACCCGTTCGAGGCTGGGGTGGAACTGGGTGAGCAGGCCGCGTATCCGGTTGGAGGTGCGGGTGGCCTCGGCTGCGAGGTCCTGGTCGAAGCCGACGAGGACGGTGAGTTCGGCGGTGATCTCGTCGGTCAGTTCCAGCGAGCGCAGGGTGTGCGGCATGGTGCGGGCGGCGTCCGCGATCACCGCGGCGTCCTTGGCGTCGGTCTTGGCCTCGCCGGGGTAGAGGTCGGCGATCCGGCGCATGGCCAGTCCGGGCAGGTAGGCCACTTGGCAGCCCGCGTCGCGGGCGACGGTCAGTGGCAGGGCGCCGATCGAGGCGGGCTGGTCGACGATCACCAGGACGGTGCCGAACTCCGCGGTCAGTTTGTCGAAGACGGCCCGCAGCTTCGGCTCGCTGTTGGGCAGCTGCTTGTCGAAGATTTCTTCCCGGCCGGGGTGAGCCCGTGGCCGTGATGAGCACTCTTGCCGACGTCCAGGCCCAGGAACACGCCCACGTCTTCGGTCTCGAACATCGCGCCCCTCCCCAAGGGGTGTTGACGGTGCCGGCCTCGGCTCGGGTGTCGTGCTCGCGCATCCACGTTATGCAGACCTGCCGCCCAACGGGGGGGCGTCCGTCATCGGACAAAGAAGCGGGGCGGGGCGGCGGGCCACCCCGCCCCGTGCTTGTCAGGCGCCCGTGACGTCCTCCTTGATGATGCGCTCGACGTTCCGCTCCGCCAGCGCCGTGATGGTCACGAACGGGTTGGCGCCGATGCTTCCGGGTATGAGCGAGCCGTCGGTCACGTAGAGGTTCTTGTATCCGCTGACGCGGCCGTAGTTGTCGGTGGCCCTGCCCAGGACGCAGCCGCCGAGCGGGTGGTAGCAGAAGTCGTCGGCGAAGGCCTTGATCTGCGGGCCGAAGAGGTCGTAGCGGTAGATGGTGCTGTTCGCCGCGTTGATGCGGTCGAACAGCGCCTTCGTGGCCGCCACCGCGGGCGCGTTCTGCTCCCGGGTCCAGCGCAGGTCCGCCCGGTCATTGGCGGCGTCGTAGACGAAGGTGCCGCGCTCCGGGTTCTTGGCGATGGCCAGGTAAAGGCTGGCCCAGGTCTCGATGCCGGCCGGCATGGGGGCGATCTCGGCGAAGACGGGGCTCTCCGGGTTGTCCCAGTCGTCGATGCCGAGGGCGGGGATCGAGGACTGCCGACTGCCTGTGGTGTTCCACACGTGATTGGCGCGAGCCGTCATGATGTTGCCGTTGGGGCCCCAGCCGCCGCCGATCTCGGGGCTGAGGTCCGCGAGTGTGCCGGTCTCCCGGGCACGCAGCAGCAGTTCGGTCGAGCCGAGGCTGCCGGCGCCGAGGAAGAGGTGGCGGCAGGAGATCTCCTTGGTCGCGAGCAGCCTGCCGTCGGCGTCCTTCTGCTCGACGGTCAGCAGGTACGTACCGTCGTCACGCTGCCGGATCGTCTTGACCTGGTGCAGGGTCTCGATGACAACGTTGCCGGTGCCCAGGGCGGACGCCAGGTAGCTCTTGTCGAGGGAGACCTTGCCGTGGTTGTTGCCGTAGATGACCTCCGCGGCCAGCGCGGACTTTGGTACCGTGCCGTCCTCCTCGCGGCGCATGTAGTCCCAGTCGTAGACGTTGGGCACGAAGGTGGTGCCCAGGCCCGCGTTCGCGGCCTGCTCGCGTCCGACGCGCGCGTACCTGTACCAGTCGGTCTGCTCGAACCAGCCCTCGTCGATGGTCTTCACTTTGAGGCTGGAGTTGGCGCGCGGGAAGTAGGTGCTGTACATCTCGTCGGCGTCGACCTGGGGCAGCACCTCCTCGAAGTACGAGCGGCGCGGAGTGATGGCCATGCCGCCGTTGACGAGCGAGCCGCCGCCGACCCCGCGTCCCACGTACACGGACATCTGGTCGAAGCGGACCCGGTCCAGCACACCCGCGTAGGGCTCGATGTCCCGGTTGACGACGTCGAGCCAGAGGAAGGAGCCCAGCGGGGCCTCGGTGCGGGTCTTGAACCAGCTGGAGCGCTTGTCGGGCGCGAGTGTCCCGGAGAACACGTTGCCGTCGGGACCGGGCTGGTTCCACAGCTGCCCCATCTCCAGCATCAGGGTGGAGACCCCGGCCTCGCCCAGACGCAGGGCGGAAACGGCCGCGCCGTACCCGGTGCCGATCACGACGGCGGGGACGAAGGTGCCGTCGGAGACGCCCGCCGCGGTGGCGGCGGCCGCCCGGGGCGCCGCGGTGATCGTGGTCTGCCCTGCGAGGGCGGCGGCGCCCAAGGCCGTGAGGCCGAGCATGCGGCGGCGCGACAGAGTCTGGCGTGTGCTCACACTGAGCTCCTGAACGTGGGAGGACGATGGGGGGAAGAGGGAACGGGGGCCGGCCGTCGCGGCGTGGGTTCCGCGGCCGGTCACTTCACGAAGTCTTCGACGACCTCGGGCGGCCAGACGCCGAGCTTGAGCGCGCCCATGGAGTAGGCGCGGGAGACCAGCGCGGTGCGGTTGGGTACCTTCAACTTCCGCAGCAGGCAGGTCACGTGGTACTCGACGCCCTGCCGGCTGAGGTAGAGGCTCGCCGCCAGGGGCACCGTGGAGACACCGGCGGCGATACCCTCGAGGATGCGGGCGTCCATCGCGGAGAGGATCTTCTCGCGCTTGGCCACCACGCGCGTCGCCTCTCCGTCACCGGCCGTGGGCATCATCACCAGTATCGTTGTCGAGTCGGGCGGACCGCCGCGCACCGCGACCGCGGTGAGGGGGACGGTGAAGGCGGATTCCTCGCCCGGGCCGAGGGCGAGGACGGGCGTGACGAACCGTTGGTGCTTGCCTTCCAGCAGCTTGGAAAATCGGCGCACCAGCGGCTGCTGCGCACTCGGGTGCACCACGTCGCGAAAATTTCGGCCGCAAATGTTCCCGGACGATCCGTTGAATTGCCGGAAAAACTCATGGTTCGCCTGCTGGATGGTGAGCGTGCCATCGAGGCTCGCCATGCACAGGCCTGGAGCTGCAAGTGCCGGACTGAGCAAGAGAGGGCTCCCTGTCGGAAATGTGACGCGAGACCGATTTGGAGGGCTGGTGGGCGGCCGTCATGGCCGCCGGCCAGGGCGTCATCGACCCGGTACCAGCAATCTCTTCAAACTTTCGAACATGATGCGTCACAACCCTTGCGAGATCTTGTTCGAGCCGCTAGTCGCCCCTTGCCGCCGCCCGCCACCATTTCCGGCTTCCTCGCCGGAATCCTTGCCGGTCGCCTGCCATTTCCTTGTCGATCGGGAACACCCTGCTCAGGGCGATTTCCCGGTGTCGCGACCGGCGAGGAGGGACGGACGGACTCCGACCGGCAGACGCGGGCCCCCGGCGGCCTTGCGCCGCGCCCCGGTCCGGCCACCCGGCCGTCCACGGCCGTCCACGGCCGGACCGGGCGTACAGGTCGGCGGAGGGACGGGCGGATAGACCTTTTCTCCTGC
>NZ_BAABCQ010000278.1:0-5869 GCF_039539045.1 Streptomyces marokkonensis | reverse complement strand
GGGGGTGGTGGGGGGGGGTGTGGGGGGTGCGTTGGAGGAGTTGGAGGAGGAGTTGCGGGGTGAGGGGGTGCGGGTGCGTCGGGTGCCGGTGGATTATGCGTCGCATTCGGTGATGGTGGAGGGGGTGGAGGGGGAGTTGTCGGGGGTGTTGGCGGGTGTGTCGCCGGTGTCGTCGGTGGATGCGGCGAAGGTGTCCGGTGGGGTGGGGGTGGAGTTCTGGTCGACGGTGTCGGGTGGGGTGGTTGATACGGGTGTGTTGGATGGTGGGTACTGGTTCCGTAATTTGCGGGAGCAGGTGCGGTTTGAGGAGGTGACGCGGGGTCTGCTGGGTTCGGGGCGTCGGGTGTTCGTGGAGATGAGTCCGCATCCGGTGTTGGGGTTCGTGGTGGCGGAGACGATGGGTGCGGTGGGTGCGGATGGTCTGGTAGTGGGGTCGTTGCGTCGTGGTGAGGGTGGGTTGGATCGCTTTCTGCGGTCGGTGGGTGAGGTGTACGCGGGTGGTGTGGAGGTGGACTGGGCTGCCGCGTTCGACGCGGGCAGCGCGCGGCGGACGGAGCTGCCGACGTATCCCTTCCAGCACCAGCACTACTGGCTGACGGCCGAGCGCGCCGAGGGCGACGCCTCCTCCGCCGGCCTCACGCCCACCGGGCACCCGCTGCTCGGCGCCGCCGTCGACCTCCCCGGCACCGGCAGCACGGCCTTCACCGGCCGCTGGTCGACCCGCACCCACCCCTGGCTCGCCGACCACGCCGTGTGGGGCACGGCCCTGCTGCCCGGCACCGGTTTCGTCGACCTGGTCCTCACCGCCGGCGCCGAGGCCGACTGCGGCGCCCTCGAGGAACTCGTCATCGAGGCGCCCCTCATCCTCCCCGAGGACGGCGGCATCCAGGTGCGCGTCGAACTCGCCGCACCTGATGAGTCGGGCCGCCGCGCCGTCTCCGTCCACTCCCGGCTTGAGGGCGACGAACCCGACTGGACCCGCCACGCCGTGGGCACGCTCCTGCCCGAGGACCTCGAGTCCGGTGAACCCGCCCTCCCCTGGCCACCGGCCGGCGCCACCGCCGTACCCGTCGACGTCGACACCGTGTACGCGGGGCTCGCCGAGCGCGGCTACGAGTACGGCCCCGCCTTCCAGGGCCTGCGCGGCGTCTGGACCCGCGACGACGAGATCTTCGCCGAGGTCGCGCTGCCCGAGGAACAGAGCGAGGACGCGGGGAACTTCAGCCTCCACCCCGCCCTGCTCGACTCCTCGCTGCACGCCCCGCTGATCTACGGCACCGGACTGCCGCGCCTGCCCTTCTCCTGGAACGGCATCACCCTGTGGACCCGCGGAGCCTCCCGGCTGCGTGCCCACTTCGTCCCCGCGGGCGAGGAGACCTGGCAGGTCACCGTCACCGACCAGACCGGCGCACCGGTCGCCCGCATCGACGCCCTCATCGGCCGCCAGGTGACCCAGGAGCAGCTCGCCGGCGCCCGGCTGGCCCGCGAGACCGGCTCCTCCCGGCTTGACAACTGGATCTACGGCACGGCCTGGCCCCCCGCCGAGAACACCGACCGGGCCGCCGCACCCACCGGCACCTGGCTGGTCGCCGTCCCCGCCGGCCACACCGGGCACCCGGCGGTCACCGCGTCCCTCACCGCCCTCGAAGGCCGCGGCGCCGACGTCGTACCGCTGTCCGCGGCCGCCGGCGGCGCCACAGACCGGGAGGCGTTCGCCGCCCTCCTCACCGGCGCGGCCACGGACCGGGACGCCGTCACCGGCGTCCTGTCCCTGCTCGCCCTCGACGAGACCGGCCGGCCCGGTCACCCCGGCGTCACCGGCGGACTCGCGGCCACCCTCGGCCTCGTCCAGGCGCTCGGCGACACCGGCATCGACGCACCGCTTTGGATCGCCACCCAGGGAGCCGTCGCCACCTCTCGCACCGACCCGGTGCGCAACGCCGGCCAGGCCGCCCTCTGGGGCCTCGGCCAGGTCGCCGCGCTCGAACATCCGGGTCGCTTGGGCGGACTCGTCGACCTCCCCGCCGACCTCGCCGACGACACGGGCGACCTGCTCGCCGCGGTCCTCGGCGGCGGCAGCGGCACCGAGGACCAGCTCGCCCTGCGCGCCGGCACGATCCTCACCCGCCGCCTGGAACGGACCCCGCTGTACCGGCCGCAGCCCGACGAGGCACCCTGGCGGACCACCGGCACCGCGCTCGTCACCGGCGGCACCGGAGCGCTTGGCGGCCACGCCGCCCGCCGGCTGGCCGCGGCCGGCGCCGAGCACCTGGTGCTGACCAGCCGCCGCGGACCCGACGCCCCCGGCTCCGCCGAACTGACCGCCGAACTCACCGAAGCCGGCGTCCGCGTCACCGTGGCCGCCGTCGACGTCACGGACCGGCAGGCCCTCGAGGACCTGCTGGCGAAGCTCGCGGCGGACGGCGACACCGTCCGCACCGTCGTCCACGCCGCCGGCGTCAACGGCTTCGGCGCCCTGGACGAGACGACCCTCGACGACTTCGGCGCCGTCGTGTCGGCCAAGGTGGCGGGTGCCGCCCACCTCGACGCGCTCCTCGGCGACATCCCCCTGGACGCCTTCGTCGTGTTCTCGTCCATCGCCGGGGTCTGGGGCAGCGGTACCCAGAGCGCCTACTCCGCGGGCAATGCCTACCTGGACGCCCTCGCCGCCCGCCGGCGGGGCCAGGGCCGCGCCGCCACCGCCCTCGCCTGGGGCGCCTGGTCCGGCGGCGGCATGGTCGACGCCGCCTCGGCACCGCAGCTGCGCCGTCAGGGCATCGAGGCCGCACGCCCCGAACTGATGCTGACCGCCCTCGACCGCGCCCTGACCGGTGACCAGAGCGGCCTCACCGTCGCCCACATCGACTGGAAGCGGTTCCACGCGGCGTTCACCACACCCCGGCCGTCCGCGCTCCTCCAGGGCGTCCCGGAGGTCCGCCGCATCGCCGCGGCCGAGGCCCGTGCCCGGCGTGCCGACCTCGCCACGGCCGGCTCCCTGCGCGAACGCCTGGCCGGACTCGAGGAGGGCGCCCAGAGCGCGATCCTGCTCGACCTGGTCCGCGCCGAGACCGCCGTCGTCCTCGGCCACCAGGACACCCACGCCATCCACCCGGACCGGGCCTTCCAGGAGCTCGGCTTCGACTCGCTCACCGCCGTCGAACTGCGCAACAAGCTGTCCGCCGCCACCGGCCTGCGGCTGCCCGCCACCCTGCTCTTCGACCACCCCGCACCCGCCGTGCTCGTCACGCACCTGCGCGAGGCCCTCGCACCCGAGAGCAGCCCAGCCCTGCACCGCGCGGTCGTCGAGGTCGAGAAGCTCAGGACCGCCCTCGCCTCCGTGCCCGACGACCGGGC
Source organism: Streptomyces marokkonensis (assembly GCF_039539045.1). Lineage (NCBI taxonomy): Bacteria > Bacillati > Actinomycetota > Actinomycetes > Kitasatosporales > Streptomycetaceae > Streptomyces > Streptomyces marokkonensis. The sequence goes on along the minus strand of NZ_BAABCQ010000278.1, from coordinate 2,515 downwards.
GGTCCGCGCCCAGGTCACCGCCGCCCTCCAGGTCCTGCTGGCCAAGTGGTCGCCGCCCGCCGCGGAGGACGGCCTCGACGACGACCTCGAGTCGGTCACCGACGACGAGGTCTTCGACATCATCGACAACGAGTTCAACGACTTCAACGAGTTCAACGATTCCTGACGGCGCCGGTCCGCCGATCCCGTCCGATCCGCCGGCCCCGGCGGATCCCGCCGCCCGCCCCGCCGTCAGAAGTCTTTCTCTAGGAGCTGACCTTCTCCATGTCCGACGACAAGAAGTACCGCGAATACCTCAACAAGGCAGTCGCCACCGCTCGTCAGGCGACCCGTCGGCTGCGAGAGGTCGAGGAGAAGGCGTGGGAGCCCATCGCCGTCGTCGGTATGGCATGTCGTCTGCCGGGCGGAGTGACCTCGCCCGAGGACCTGTGGCGGATGGTGGCGGACGGCGTCGACGGCATCACCCCCTTCCCCGACGACCGCGGTTGGGACCTGGCGGGCATGTACGACGCCGACCCCGAAGCCCCCGGCAAGTCCTACGTCCGTGAGGGCGGGTTCCTCGACGACGTGGCCGGCTTCGACGCCCCGTTCTTCGGGATCTCGCCGCGCGAGGCCGTCGCGATGGACCCGCAGCAGCGGCTCCTCCTGGAGACCTCCTGGGAGGTCTTCGAACGCGCCAACATCGACCCCACGTCCCTGCGCGGACGCAGGATCGGCCTGTACACCGGCGTCATGCACCACGACTACGCGCCGCGCGTGCGCAAGGTCCCGGAGGACCTGGAGGCGTACCTCGGGCGCGGCAGCACCGGCAGCTTCGCCTCCGGCCGCGTCTCCTACACCCTGGGCATCGAAGGCCCCTCGGTCACCGTCGACACCGCCTGCTCCTCGTCACTGGTCGCCATCCACCTCGCCATCCAGTCCCTGCGCTCCGGCGAGTCCGAGATGGCGCTGGCCGGCGGTGCGGCCGTGATGGCCGACAGCAAGATGTTCGTCGAGTTCTCCCGCCAGCGCGGCCTCTCCCCGGACGGCCGCTGCCGCGCCTTCGCCGCCGGCGCCAACGGCACCGGCTTCTCCGAGGGCGTGGGCGTGCTGCTCCTGGAGCGTCTGTCGGACGCCCGCCGCAACGGCCATGAGGTCCTCGCCGTCGTGCGCGGCAGCGCCGTGAACCAGGACGGCGCGTCCAACGGCCTCACCTCGCCCAACGGCCCCTCCCAGCGCGACGTCATCCGGCAGGCCCTGCAGAACGCCCGCCTCTCGCCCGGTGACATCGACGTGGTGGAGGCCCACGGCACCGGCACGTCCCTCGGCGACCCGATCGAGGCCCAGGCCCTGATCGCCACCTACGGCCAGGAGCGCCCCGAGGACGGCCGGCCCCTGTGGCTGGGCTCCCTGAAGTCCAACATCGGACACGCCCAGTCGGCCGCGGGCGTGGCGGGTGTGATCAAGATGGTGCAGGCGATGCGGCACGGGGTGCTGCCGAAGACACTGCACGTCGACGCCCCCACGCCCGAGGTCGACTGGACCGAGGGAGCGGTGGAGCTCCTGACCGAGGCCCGCGACTGGCCGGACGCGGACCGGCCCCGCCGCGCCGGCGTCTCCTCCTTCGGCCTCAGCGGAACCAACGCCCACGTCATCATGGAACAGGCCCCGGCACAGGAGCCCGCGGAGCCGGACACCGACGGCGGCGCCGACACGCCCCCGGTGGTCCGGGGCACCGTCGCGCAGACCGCGGTCCCCGCCGCCCCGGTGCCGCTGGCACTGTCCGGCAAGACCCCCGAGGCCCTGCGCGCGCAGGCGAGCCGGCTCGCGGCCTTCCTGGCGGAGCGCCCCGGAGCCGCGCTGCCCGACGTCGCCCTCTCCCTGACGTCGCGCACGGTGTTCGACCATCGCGGTGTTGTCGTCGCCCGTGACCACGAGGAGGCGGTGGAGCGGTTGGTCGCGCTCTCCGTCGGCGGCTCCGCGCCCGCTCCGGGTCATGTTTCCGACGGTGTGGTGTTCGTGTTTCCGGGTCAGGGGGCGCAGTGGGTGGGTATGGCGGTGGGGTTGTTGGCGGAGTCGGTGGTGTTCGCGGAGTGGATGGGGCGTTGTGGGGAGGCGTTGGCGCCGTTTGTGGAGTGGTCCTTGGTGGATGTGCTGGGTGATGAGGAGGCGTTGGAGCGGGTGGATGTGGTGCAGCCGGTGTTGTGGGCTGTGATGGTGTCGTTGGCGGGGTTGTGGCGGTCGATGGGTGTGGAGCCGGTTGCGGTGGTGGGTCATTCGCAGGGTGAGATCGCGGCTGCGTGTGTGGTGGGTGGGTTGTCGTTGGGCGATGGTGCGCGGGTGGTGGCGGGTCGGTCGCGGGTGATTGCGTCGTCGTTGGCGGGTGGGGGTGGGATGTTGTCGGTGGCGTTGCCGGTGGGTGTGGTGGAGGGGCGTTTGGGTGCGGGGTTGTCGGTTGCGGCGGTGAATGGTCCGTCGTCGGTGGTGGTGGCGGGTGTGGTGGGTGCGTTGGAGGAGTTGGAGGAGGAGTTGGAGG
>NZ_BAABCQ010000277.1:0-5879 GCF_039539045.1 Streptomyces marokkonensis | reverse complement strand
CGAAGTGTTCGAGAAGGACGATTTCCCCGGCGACCGGGTCTACGCGTCCAAGGGGGCCCCCGAACTACGGGTGATCACCTGCGGCGGCGGTTTCTCCAAGCAGAACGGCTACGAGGGGAACGTCGTCGCCTTCGCCCGCATGACCGGGATCCGCTGAGCGTGGCCCCGGCCGGGCTGACGTGAGGGCGTCGGACGTGACGGGCAGACGTGACAAGCAAACGTGACAGGCGTCAGACGTAGTGCCGCCGGGGGACGGTGAGGTGGTAGCCGGAGTCCAGAAGTCCGGGCAGATAGGAGCGCAGGGCGCGGACGCTCTGCGAGCGGTCGCCCCCGGCGTCGTGCGAGAGCACCACGACGCCGGGGGCAGCGCCGTCCTCGACCCGCTCGACGATGGTGCGGGTGCCGGGGGTGGTCCAGTCGAGGGTGTCCACGGTCCAGGCGAGCGGTTCCATGCCGAGTTCGGCACCGAGCTGGAAGGCGGCGCGGTTCCAGGCTCCGTACGGGGCCCGGAACCACCGGGGCGGCTCGCCGTAGGCCTGCTCGACGACCTCGCTCGTCCGTTCCATCTCGGAGCGGATGCCGCGCCGGTCGAGGCGGGTCAGCAGCGGGTGGGACCAGGTGTGGTTGCCGACGACGTGCCCCTCGTCGGCCATCCGGGAGAGCAGGTCCCGGTTGTAGTCCGCCATCTCACCGCACACGAAGAACGTCGCGCGCACGTCGTACCGCGCCAGGGTGTCCAGGATGTCCGGGGTGAAGCGGGGGTCGGGTCCGTCGTCGAAGGTGAGCATCATGGTGCGGCCGCGGGCCGGCATGCGCAGGATCGGCTCGCTGCGTACCGGGGTCCGCCGGGGCGCGGCAGAGGGCGCGCCGTATCCGGTCAGGGGCTGGAGGCGGTAGGCGGAGGGTTTGAGCGGTCGGCGGGCCGGGGGTCCCGGGGCGGGGGCGACCGGCCGGGCCGATCCGTCTCCCCGGCCCGTCACGAGCGCGCCGGTGGTGGCCGCTCCCGCGGCCGCGGCGCCGGCGAACAGTACTCGGCGACGGGTGAGCAACTGATCCTTCTTCATGACTCATCAGTCGCCCGGCCACGGTCCGCCGCACCTGAGCAACACCGGTGCGGCGGCACGGAACCACCCGCCCGGCCCAAGATCACGAGCCACTCGGGATAGCCTCGCCGCGTGACGGAACAGCACTCCCAGCAGTTCGAACGGGGCACGGACGGGCCGAAGGTCATCGTCGCCGGGGTCGACGGCTCCGACTCCTCGCTCCGGGCGGCGGCCTACGCCGGCGGTCTGGCCCGGCGGCAGCGCGCGCTGCTCGCCGTGGTGTACGTACAACCGGTGCCGGCCGCGGGGGCGGCGCTCGGGGCGCCGGTGTCGGAGGCGACGGACGAGATCGCCGAGGACCTGGTGTCCCAGATCCGGGAGGCCACCGAGCGGAGCAGGGGGATATTCGACGTGCGCTGGGAGTTCCACACCTTCCGTGGCGACCCCTACAACGGGCTGGTGCGGGCGGCCGACGTGCTGAAGGCGGACGCCGTGGTCGTGGGCGCCTCCGAGCAGGCCGGTCACCGGATCGTCGGTTCCGTCGCGGTACGGCTGGTGAAGGCGGGACGCTGGCCCGTGACAGTGGTCCCGTAGCGCCCTTCGGGTGGCGTGTGCGTCGTGGCTTCCGTCGCGGGCGGGTGTGAGTCGTCATGATCCACCGTCAGCCGTTTGCCGTTCACGAAGAGGTGAGGCGCGTGGCCCGGTTCCGCATGGGCGAGGGCGTTCTCCGCCGCAAACCCATCGAGCACATCGAGGACACCGAGGGCGGTGAGGGCGCCGGTCTGGTGCGGTCCCTCGGGTTGTGGCAGCTCACCGCGATCGGCGTGGGCGGCATCATCGGGGCGGGCATCTTCACCCTGGCCGGCACGGTCGCCAACGGCACGGCGGGGCCGGCGGTCCTCGTCTCCTTCCTCATCGCGGGCGTCGCGAGCGCGGCGGCCGCGCTGTCGTACGCCGAGTTCGCCGGACTGATCCCGAAGGCGGGTTCCGCCTACACCTACGGCTACGCCGTCCTCGGTGAGCTGGTGGGGTGGTTCATCGGCTGGGACCTGCTGCTGGAGTACACGGCGATCGTGGCGGTGGTCGCGATCGGCATCTCCGGCTACTTCAGCTTCCTGGTCGGTGAGACGGGCGCCGACCTGCCGAACTGGATGCTGGGCGCGCCCGGCACCGGCGACGGGCACCGGGTCGACCTCTTCGCCGCGGTGCTGTGCCTGCTGATCGCGTACCTGCTGACCCTCGGCATCAAGAACGCGGCCCGCTTCGAGATGGTCGTGGTCGTGCTGAAGGTGCTGGTGGTGCTGCTGGTGGTCGGGGTCGGCCTCTTCCACATCGACACCTCGAACTACGACCCGTTCTTCCCGTACGGGGTCGGCGGGGCGTTCACCGGCGCGGCGACGGTGTTCTTCGCGGTCTTCGGCTACGACGCCATGTCGACGGCGGCCGAGGAGTCGAAGGACGCCCAGCGGCACATGCCGAAGGCGATCATCTACTCGCTGATCATCTCGATGGTGCTGTACGTGGCGGCCTGTCTGGTGCTGACCGGCATGCAGGACTACAAGGCCATCGACCCGGAGAGCGGCTTCTCGACGGCGTTCAAGGCGGTGGGGCTGAGCTCTCTGGCCGACGTCATCGCGGTGGGCGCCATCATCGGCATCCTCACGGTGATGTTCACGTTCATGCTGGGTGTCACCCGGGTGTGGTTCAGCATGAGCCGGGACGGGCTGCTGCCCAAGTGGTTCGCCAAGACCCACCCGACGCGGCACGTGCCGACCCGGGTCACCTGGATCGTCGGTGTCGCGTCGGCCGCGATCGCCGGGTTCCTGCCGATCGGCGAGGCGGCCGAGCTGACCAACATCGGCATCCTGCTGGCGTTCGTGGTGGTGTGCGCGGCGGTGATCGTGCTGCGCTACCGGCAGCCGGCTCTGCCGCGCACCTTCCGTACGCCGTTCATGCCGGCCGTGCCGGCGGTGGGGATCGTCTTCTCGCTCTGGCTGATCACGTTCCTGCAGTGGCAGACCTGGGCGCGGTTCGCCGTGTGGTTCGCGGTCGGCCTGGTGATCTACTTCGCCTACTCCTACCGGAAGTCGGAGCTGGCGCGCCGTTAGAGGGCGCGGAGGAAGTCGACGACGATCTCTGCGAAGCGCTCGGGCTTCTCCATGTTCGGGTAGTGCGCGGTGCCCGCGATGGTGAGGGAGCTCCCGTCCGGGACCGTACGGGCGAGCCGTTCCGCCTCGGCGATCAGGTCGGGTGCGTCGAGGTCGCCGTTGACGGTGAGGACCGGAACGTCGATCTTCGGGACCCGGGCCCAGGTGTCGGTCAGGGGCACGTGGTGGTTCTCCTCGTCCGGGGTGTGCTTGGAGAGGGTGCCGAAGGCCATCTCGCGGAGCCGGCGCGAGATGTCCGGGTCGATGTCGTCGAGGGTGCGGGACTCCCCGGCCACGCCGCGCAGCCACGCCGCGAGCCAGCCTTCGAGGTCGCCGGCGCCGAGCGCGGCGGCCTGCTCGTCCTGCACCTGCCGCACCCACGGGTCGGTGTACTCGAACTCGCTGGTGGCGGCCCCGCAGGCCACCACCGCGCGGACCAGTTCCGGGTACTCCAGCACCGTGTCGGTGGCGATGGCGCCGCCCATCGAGACACCGACGAGCACTGCGGGGCCGGCGTCGAGGTGGCGCAGCAGGGCGGCGAGGTCGTCCGCCCACCGGAACGGCCGGGTCGCGTTGGCCGAGGCGCCGTGGCCGCGGACGTCGGGGGCGATCACGCGGTACCCGGCGGCGGCGAGGGCCGGGACCTGTGCGTCGAAGACCCGGTGGTCGGCGAACCCGGAGTGCAGCAGGACGACCAGGTCCCCGGCACCGGTGTCACGGTAGGCGAGGTCGCCGTCGGCGGAGTGGAGGAAACGAAGATCCGAAGCGGTATCCATGACAACCAAGGTGTCATAGTCGGCCGATATTTGGCAACCAAGGTGTCATGATGGGCTGCATGAAGGACACCGACGCATCACTCCCCCCGGACGCCCTCGCCCGGCGCCTCACCGAGGTGTACGACCTGGTCGGCCCCCTCTACCGGCGCGCGCAGCGGAGCGTCGAGCTGGGCCTGACCACCGACGGCCTGTCCGTCGGCGTCCGCGCCGTACTGACCCTGCTGCACCGCAACGGACCGATGACCGTGCCGCAGATGGGCCGGGCGCAGTCGATCAGCCGTCAGTTCGTGCAGCGGATGGTGAACGACGCCACCGACCGGAGCCTGGTGGAGAGCGTCCCGAACCCGGCGCACCGGCGGTCGTCCCTGATCCGGCTCACGGACGAGGGCCGTGCGGCGATCACCGGAGTCCTGGACCGGGAGCACCGGGTGTTGCGCGAGGTCGGCGGAAGCCTCACGGACGCCGACGTCACCACGTGCCTGCGGGTGCTGGGGGCCATGCTGACGGCTCTCGACCACGTGGACGACGCCTGACCCCGCACGGACGCCACCCATCCCTGGACGGGCGCAACCTGACCTACGCGGGCGCAACCTGTCCTACGGGGTCGCAACCTGTCCTACGCGGGCGTCACCCGGCGTACGCGGACGCGAACCCGGCCACGGGCGTCACCCCGCCTGCGCGGACGCGACCCGGCCGGCGTGGGCGTCACCCGGCCTACTCCCCCATCACCAGCCCGTCCTCGGCCGCGCCCCGGCTGAGCACGACGGCGCGGATACGGTCGCGTACGGCCCGCACGTCGGCCCCCTCCTCCAGCGCGCGGTTCAGGTTCACCACCCGTCCGGCGTCGACGTCGAACAACTGCGGGACGAACTCCGCCCTGGCCACCCGCCAGCGCTCACCGGGCCCGGCGGGCGGGGCGAAGGTGAAGCGGCCGATGGTCGACTGGTTGCCGCGCGGATCGCGGACTCCCTCACCGTTGATCATCTCGCCCGCGATCTGGTCACCCATCCCGTAGATCACCCAGGTGCCGTTGACCTTCTCGTACGCCTGCGGGACATGGGCGTGGGTGCCGAGGATCAGGTCGATGTCGGGGCGGTCGCCGGTCCGGGCGGCGGTCAGGCTCCGGGCCAGATCGAGCTGGTCCCGGTCGGGCTCGTCCTGCCATTCTGTGCCCCAGTGCAGGGACACGACGACGATGTCCGCGCCGGCCTCCCGGGCGGCCCGGGAGTCCGTGACGATCCGCTCCTCGTCGATCATGCCGACCGCCCAGGGCTGGTCCTCGGGAATCGGGTGGCCGTTGGTGTGGAGGGTGTAGGCGAGGTGGGCGACCTCGGCCCGGCCCGCCCGCAGCACCGTCGCGGTGCGCGCCTCGGCCTCGGTGCGCGCCGTCCCCGCGTGACGTACGCCCGCGCGGTCGAGGGCGTCCAGGGTGCGGCGGATGCCGTCGGCGCCGTCGTCGACACTGTGGTTGGAGGCGGTGGAGCAGCCGTCGTAGCCGGTGGCGGCCAGCGCCTCGGCAACCTCGGGCGGGGACTTGAAGAGGGGGTAGCCGCTGTAGTCGCCGTGCGCGCCGTACACGGTCTCCATGTGGCACAGGGCGAGGTCGGCGCGCGAGACGACGGGGCGGGCGCCGGCGAGCATGGGACGGAAGTCGTAGCCGGTGCCGCCCGCGTCGAAGCGGGCCCGCTCGATGATCGAGTCGTGCGGCAGTACGTCGCCGGAGGCGACCAGGGTGAAGACGCCGGTGTCCGCGGCGGTGGGGGCCGGGGCCGGGCGTCTCGGTGGTTCGTGGTCGCGGGCCTGGCAGGCGGCGCCCGCGGTGAGAAGGGCGGTCAGGGCCAGGGCCACCTGCCGACTGCGTGTGATCATCCGTCCGCTCCGCTGGGGTCGCACACACCAATAGAAAGTCACAT
>NZ_BAABCQ010000276.1:0-5913 GCF_039539045.1 Streptomyces marokkonensis | reverse complement strand
CGAGAGTGATCTGGAATCAGCCACGGACGACGAAGTATTCGATCTGATCGGCAAGGAATTCGGGATTTCCTGACCGCTTGGGTGTGCCCTGGTGAGCCTTTGCTGAATTCCGGTAAGTCATCGCAGGAGTGAGGAAAGATTTCGGTGGCGAACGAGGGCAAGCTCCGCCATTTCCTGAAGCGAGTCACCGCGGATCTCCAGGAGACCCGGCGGCGCCTTCGAGACCATGAGGACGCCGCCGGGGAGCCGGTGGCCATCATCGGAATGAGCTGCCGCTACCCCGGTGGTGTCGATTCACCCGAGGATCTGTGGGGGCTGGTCGCCGGCGGCCGCGACGCCGTCTCGGAGTTCCCCACCGACCGCGGCTGGGACCTGGACGCGCTCTACGACCCGGACCCGGAGTCGCGGGGCACCAGCTACGCCCGTGAGGGCGCGTTCCTGCACGACCCGGCGCGGTTCGACGCCGGACTCTTCGGGATCTCGCCGCGTGAGGCGCTCGCCATGGACCCCCAGCAGCGGCTGCTGCTGGAGACGTCGTGGGAGCTCTTCGAGCGGGCGGGTATCGACGCCGCCTCGCTGGCGGGCAGCCGGACCGGTGTGTTCACCGGAGTGATGAACCACGAGTTCCTCGCCACCCTCCAGAACGCCCCGGAGGACCTGGAGGGCTATCTGGGGACGGGAACGTCGGGCAGCGTCGCCTCCGGCCGGGTGGCCTACACCTTCGGTCTCGAAGGCCCGGCCGTCACTGTCGACACGGCCTGCTCCTCGTCGCTGGTGGCCCTGCACCTGGCTGTCCAGTCGCTGCGCAGCGGCGAGTGCTCTCTCGCCGTGGCCGGCGGTGTCACCGCGATGGTCGGCCCCGCCACCTTCGTCGGCTTCAGCCGTCAGCGCGGACTGGCACCCGACGGCCGCTGCAAGGCGTTCGCAGCCGGTGCCGACGGCACCGGCTGGGGCGAGGGCGCCGGCCTGCTGCTCGTGGAGCGTCTCTCGGACGCCCGCCGCAACGGGCACGAGATCCTCGCGGTCGTCCGCGGCTCCGCCGTCAACCAGGACGGTGCGTCCAACGGCCTGACCGCCCCCAACGGCCCCTCCCAGCAACGGGTGATCCGCCAGGCCCTGTCCGACGCCAAGCTGACCGCGGCCCAGGTCGACGTGGTGGAGGCACACGGCACGGGCACCCGGCTCGGCGACCCGATCGAGGCGCAGGCGCTGCTCGCGACGTACGGGCAGGCCCGTACCGGGGACAAGCCGCTGCTGCTCGGCTCGATCAAGTCCAACATCGGCCACACCCAGGCCGCGGCCGGTGTGGCGGGCGTCATCAAGATGGTGATGGCGATGCGCAACGGCGAACTGCCGCGCACGCTGCACGTCGACGCACCGTCCCCGTACGTCGACTGGTCGGCGGGCGCCGTACGGCTGCTCACCGAGCACACCTCCTGGCCGACGTCGGACGAGCCGCGCCGGGCCGGTGTCTCCTCCTTCGGGATCAGCGGCACCAACGCCCACACGATCATCGAGGAGGCCCCGTCGGCCGAGGGTTCCGCCCAGGACGCCGGGGAGGAGCCGGAGACGCCGGCGGAAGGCGAGGAGAGTACGGAAGCCCCCGCCCCGCAGGCCGTACGCCCGGCCGAGGGCGGACCGGTGCCGTGGGTGGTCTCCGGCAGTACGGAGGAGGCCCTGCGTGCCCAGGCCGAACGCCTGCTGGCCCGTACAGGGACCGAGGTCTCCCCGTACAACGTGGCGTTCTCGCTCGCCACCACCCGCACGGCCCTCGAGTACCGGGCGGTGGTCCAGGGCGGGACGCCGGCCGAGCTGGCCGAGGGGCTACGGGCCGTGGCCTCCGGCTCCCCGGCCCCGGGCGTAGCGCGCGGCCGGTCGGGCTCCGGCGGGCGAGTCGGGTTCCTCTTCTCCGGCCAGGGGTCGCAGCGCCCGGGCATGGGCCGCGAACTGTACGCGGCGTACCCGGCGTTCGCCGAGGCGTATGACGAGGTGTGTGGGCATCTTGGCGGGGTGCTGGAGGTGGACTCGGAGGAGTTGCATCGGACGGGTTCGGCGCAGCCGGCGTTGTTCGCGGTCGAGGTGGCGTTGTTCCGGTTGCTGGAGTCGTGGGGTGTGCGGCCGGATTGTGTGGCGGGGCATTCGGTGGGTGAGGTGGCGGCGGCGCATGTGGCGGGTGTGTTGTCGTTGGGGGATGCGGCGAGGCTGGTGTCGGCGCGGGCCCGGCTGATGCAGGCGCTGCCGGGGGGTGGTGCGATGGTCGCCGTGCAGGCCACCGAGGAGGAGGTGCTGCCGCATCTGGGCGAGGGTGTGGGTGTCGCGGCGGTCAACGGCCCTTCGTCGGTGGTGCTCTCCGGAGCGGTGGACGCGGTGCTGGAGATCGCTGACGCGTTCGCCCGGCGGGGGCGCAAGACCTCCCGACTGAAGGTGAGCCACGCGTTCCACTCACCGCTGATGGACCCCATGCTGGAGGAGTTCGGCCAGGTCGTCCGAGGACTGGCCTACGAGCAGCCGCGGATTCCGGTGGTCTCCACGCTCACCGGCCGCCCGGCGGAGCCGTACACGCCCGAGTACTGGGGCCGGCACGTCCGTGAGACGGTGCGTTTCGCCGACGCCACGCGGACCCTGCACGAGCTGGGCGTGACCACGTTCGTGGAGATCGGCCCCGGCGGTGTGCTGAGCGGCCTCACCCAGGGCTGCCTGGACGAGGACGTGGTCACCGTGCCCGCCCTGCGCGCCGACCGCACCGAGCGGGCCGCAATCGTCGCCGCGGTCGCCGAACTGCACGCGCACGGGCACGAAGTGGACTGGCACGCCTTCTTCCCCGGCGCCCGCCGCGTCGACCTGCCCACCTACGCCTTCCAGTACGAGCGCTACTGGCTCGACGCCTCACCGGCCACCTCCGGTGACGTCCGTGCCGCGGGCCTGGGCGCGGCCGGCCATCCGCTGCTGGGCGCGGCCGTCTCCCTGGCCGGCGGCGACGAGCGGCTGCTGACCGGCAGGCTGTCCCTGCGCACGCACCCGTGGCTGAGCGACCACGCCGTGCTCGGCACCGTGCTCCTGGCGGGCACCGCGTTCGTCGAGCTGGCCATGCGCGCCGCCGACGAAGCCGGCTGCGACCTGCTGGAGGACCTCACCCTGGAAGCGCCGCTGGTCGTCCCCGAGGAGGGTGGCGTCGCGGTGCAGGTGTGGGTCGGCGCGGCCGACGGCACCGGCCGCAGGCCGCTGACCGTGCACTCGCGCCCGGACCAGGACGCCCACCTGCCATGGGTCCGCCATGCCACCGGTTCCGTCGCCGAAGCGACCGCGGAGGCGGGCACCGGGGCCGCCGGCCGCACGCTCACGGCGTGGCCGCCGGCGGGCGCCGAACCGATCGCTCTGGACGGCTTCCACGACCGGCTGGCAGCCCTCGGCCTGTCCTACGGGCCGGCGTTCCGCGGTCTGCGCGGCGCCTGGCGCGCGGGTGAGGAGGTGTTCGCGGAGGCCGCTCTCCCCGAGGGCACGGACGCCGGCTCCTTCCTCCTGCATCCGGCGCTGCTGGACGCGTCGCTGCACGCGATCGGCGCGGGCGGCTCCGCCGATGCCGATGCCGGGGCCGGGGGGCCGCTCCTGCCGTTCGCCTGGTCTGGGGTGTCCGTGTACGCCACGGGCGCGTCCACCGTACGAGTCAGGCTGGCGCCGGCCGGTGCGGACGCGGTGTCCCTGACGGTCGCCGACGGCACCGGGGCACCGGTGGCGTCGGTCGCATCGCTCACGCTGCGCCCCGTCTCGGCCGAGCAGCTGCGCAAGAACTCCGGTGACTCGCTGTTCACCGTCGAGACGGTGCCGCTGGCCCTGCCCTCGGACGGAGCGGACGGAACGACGGCCCTTCAGGCACCGGACACGGCCGTCGTCCCCTTCCCCGACGGCCCGGCAGGGCTGACCGGGGCCGAGCGGGTCCGTGCGGTCACCTCCGGGGTACTGGGGCTGGTCCAGCGCTGGGTGGCCGAGGAGCGGACACCGCACCTCGTGCTGGTGGCCCGCTGCGACGACCTCGCGCACGCCGCGGCGGGTGGCCTGGTGCGCTCCGCCCAGGCGGAGAACCCCGGCCGGATCACCCTGCTCGAGACGGACCGCCCGGACGAGGCGGCCGCGCTGGCGCCCGGCGTCGTGCTGTCCGGCGAGCCCCACGTCATCGTCCGCGGCGGGGAGGCCGGCGCGCCGCGGCTGGCCCGCACCGCCGCACCACGGACGCCGGAGACGGCCACCGGCTCCACCGGCGAGGCGGCTCCCGCCCCGGCCGGCGGAGCGTCCGGGGGCCTCGGCACCGTAATCCTCACCGGCGCCTCCGGGGCGCTCGGTGAAACGCTCGCCCGCCACCTGGTCACCGCGCACGGCGTGCGCCGGCTGCTGCTCGTCAGCCGTCGTGGCGCGGACGCCCCGGGCGCCGCGGGCCTGCGGGCCGAACTCGCGGCGCTCGGCGCCGAAGCGGAGTGGGCCGCCTGCGACGTCGCCGACCGCGGCGCCCTCGCCGGGCTGCTGGCCACCACCCCGGTCGACTCCGTCGTGCACACCGCCGGCGTCCTGGACGACGGGGTGATCGCCGCGCTGACCCCGGAGCGCCTGGCCGCCGTCCTCGCGCCCAAGGCCGACGCGGTGCTCAACCTGGACGAACTCACCGGCAAGCACACCACGTTCGTGCTGTTCTCCTCCGCCGCGGGTGTCTTCGGCAATTCCGGCCAGGGGAACTACGCCGCGGCCAACGCCTTCCTCGACGCCTTCGCCAGGCACCGCCGCGCCCAGGGCCGGCCCACGGTGTCGCTGGCCTGGGGCCTGTGGGAGCAGAAGGGCGCCATGGCCGACGCCCTGGACGAGGCGGGCAGGACGCGGATGGCGCGCTCCGGTGTCCTGCCGCTGTCCGACGGGGAAGGTCTGCGGCTGTTCGACGCGGCGCTCGCCTCGGACGAGCCCGTGCTCGTGCCGGTCCGCCTCGACACCGCCGCCCTGCGCGACCGCGCGGCGGAGAACGTGCCGGCCCTGCTGCGCGGACTCGTCCGCGTCTCCGCGCGCGGCACGGCCCAGCGCGCCGCCACCGGTTCCCTCGCCGGCCGACTCGCCGGACTGGCCGCGGACGAGCGTGACGAGGCCCTCCTGGAGCTGGTCCGGGGCGAGGCCGCCGCAGTACTCGGCCACACCTCCGCCCGGGCCGTGCAGCCCGCGCACGCCTTCCAGGACCTGGGCTTCGATTCGCTGACGGCCGTGGAACTGCGCAACCGCTTGTCCACCGCCACCGGCCTGCGCCTGTCCGCCACCCTCGTCTTCGACCACCCCACGCCCGCCGCTCTCGCCCGGCTCCTCGGCACCGAACTCCTCGGCGAGGCCCCGGCCGCCGTGACCGGCGCGGAGGCGGGACCGGGCACTGCGGCCGGGACCGACGAGCCGATCGCCATCGTCGGCATGAGCTGCCGTCTGCCGGGCGGGGTGCGCTCGCCGGAGGACTTGTGGCAGCTGGTGGCCTCCGGCCGGGACGGCATCTCCCGGTTCCCGGAGGACCGAGGCTGGGACGTCGAGGGACTCTACGACCCCGACCCGGAGCGTCTCGGCAGGACCTATGCCCGCGACGGCGGCTTCCTCCACGAGGCGGCCGAGTTCGACGCCGGGTTCTTCGGGATCTCGCCGCGTGAGGCGCTGGCGATGGATCCGCAGCAGCGGCTGCTGCTGGAGACCTCGTGGGAGGCGTTCGAGCGGGCCGGGATCGACCCGGAGACACTCCGCGGCAGCCGTACCGGAGTCTTCACGGGCCTGATGTACCACGACTACGCCCAGGATTCGTGGGAACTGCCCGAGGGAGTCGAGGGCCTGCTCACCACCGGCGGTTCCGGCAGTGTCGCCTCCGGCCGGGTGGCCTACACCTTCGGTCTGGAGGGCCCCGCCGTC
>NZ_BAABCQ010000275.1:0-5933 GCF_039539045.1 Streptomyces marokkonensis | reverse complement strand
GGGTCACTTGGCGGGTTTTCGACTTGCTCGGCTTTTCTTCGTGAAGGCCAGAGTCTCGCCAGAGGGTGCGGGGAAACGGGTGCGGGGAAAGGTACGGTGACACAGTCGCGGAATGTGTAAATCCGGGGATTCCCCGGCGGTGTTTCAGTCGATCGGGGCGAGGCGGGTGCGAGGGGGTGACCCCTGTGGGTCCGCTGTCGCGGGGGCGCCGACGGCGCATACGCGTCATCGTGCTCCACGGTCGGGATCGGGGTGCGAAATGAGTTGCCGAACCTTCGTTCGGTAATCGCTCGCTTTTGCGTACCCGGATTTCCGGCGGCGTCGCGGATATCGCCACTTCGGTACTCGTGCGGTCGATCGTGGGACACCGTCCGGTGCCGGGGATCGCCTTTTCGGAAGCGCCGGCCGGCGGGCCGCGGCGATCAGTGGGGGCGCGGGGAGAGGAGTGCCCGGTATCAGGCGCCGGACTCGTGGTCCCTGGACGTGTGGAGCGGGGGCGCGGAGTCATTGGTCGATTCCGACGGGGCGGCCCTCGCTCGTCGTCGCACGCGTGGTCGTCGAGACTCGTGCGCAGCCACGGGCGGCGCATGGCAGGCAGCCGGGCGCCTCCGGATCCACCGGCACGTACGGGAGTGTGCCGGACGTCTCTCAGCTCGCCGTCGTCAGACGCCCCCGGCGCTCCCGGCGTCCCCGCAGGGTCTGCCAGGCCGCGCCCAGGGCCAGTGACTGGGCCAGGGCCGAGAACACGATGCCGCCGATGAGGAACCAGGTGGGCGCGTCGCCGCCCCAGCCCGCCTCGCCGAGCCAGGCGACGAGGCCGAAGGCCGGGAAGGTGAACAGGGCCGGCCAGACCCAGATGAGGGACGCGTCCGGGCCGGTCGTGAAGAGGGGTTCCAGCGCGGCGACGGCCATCGCGCCGCCGACCAGGGCGAGGTAGGCCGCCGAGGCGCGGTTGGCCAGGGTCAGGCGGGTGAAGGTGCGTATCCAGCTGGTGCGTATCCAGCTGGTGCGTATCGGGCTGGTCTTCATCGGATCTCGGTCTCCCCGTGGTCGTCGTCCCGTACAGGGTCGGACGGGAGGGGCTCCGGGGACCTGAGTACCCGTACTCAAGTCGGGCGACGCGACACCTATGCGGATGCGGAGCGGGAGCGGGGGTACGGCGGCCCGGGGGTGGACCCGGGCGCCGTACTCCCGCGCTTCCGCGTACCGCTACCGCGTCAGCCGCACTGGCAGGGACTGCCCGACTGGCAGCCGCAGCCGCAGCCCGAGCCGCAGCCGCACGCGGCGATCAGGGGCAGGCTGCGGATCTCGGGCGGCTGTTCGGTGGGGCGTTCCTGGGCGGGGTCGGGGCTGGTGCCGGGGGAATCGGCCATGGTTCCTCCTAGAGGCTGGTGCCTGGGCCCATTGCACGCCCCGGGGGCCAGTGGCATCAACGGCGCATTGGGGCGAGCACGCGCGCCCCCGGCCCGGGGCCTGCCGGGCCGGGGGCGCTGCCGCCATGCCGGTGCGCTGCCGCCGGGCCGGTCTCAGGCCCCTTCGACCTGCGTCGGCGGCTGGATGTCCGCCGGGAGGTCGCTCACGTGCTCGCCGGTGACCAGGTAGACCACGCGCTTGGCGACCGAGACCGCGTGGTCGGCGTAGCGCTCGTAGTAGCGGCCGAGGAGGGTGACGTCCACGGCCGTCTCGATGCCGTGCTTCCAGCGGTCGTCCATCAGGTGCTGGAAGAGGGTGCGGTGCAGGAGGTCCATCGCGTCGTCGTCCTGCTCCAGCTGGAGCGCCAGGTCGACGTCCTTGGTGATGATCACCTCGGCCGCCTTCGCCATCAGGCGCTGCGCGAGTTGGCCCATCTCCAGGATGGTCGCGTGCAGGTCGTGCGGCACCGCGCGCTCCGGGTAGCGCAGCCGGGCCAGTTTGGCCACGTGCTGGGCGAGGTCGCCCGAGCGCTCCAGATCGGCCGACATCCGCAGGGAGGTGACGACGATGCGCAGGTCCGTCGCCACCGGCTGCTGCCGGGCCAGCAGGGCTATCGCCCTGGCCTCGAGCTCGTGGTGGAGCTCGTCGACCTTCTGGTCGCCCTCGATCACGTTCTCGGCCAGCTTCAGGTCCGAGTCGAGGATCGCGGTCGTGGCGCGTCCGATGGCCGACCCGACCAGCCGGGCCATCTCCACCAGACCGTCGCCGATCGAATCCAGTTCCTCGTGGTACGCGTCCCGCATAAGGGTTCCCTCTCGTACGTCCATTTAGGGGGCTCGCACTGGCTCGCACCGGCTCGCAACCCCTCGCCGTGCCCCCACGCTTACACGT
Organism: Streptomyces marokkonensis; assembly: GCF_039539045.1. Taxonomy (NCBI): domain Bacteria; kingdom Bacillati; phylum Actinomycetota; class Actinomycetes; order Kitasatosporales; family Streptomycetaceae; genus Streptomyces; species Streptomyces marokkonensis. Next base: position 3,629 of record NZ_BAABCQ010000275.1, on the reverse strand, counting down.
TCCGGCCTGTACGCGTCCGTTTCCGGCACCACAAATGAACCATCCCTGGCTCCAAGGTGAACTCTGGGCGACGAGTGTTCGAGGTCGCAGTCCGATGGCTGGGGCGGGGCCGTTCGCCATGCCTAACCTGGACGCATGGACGTGAACGCGGCGGTCGCCGCAGTGGCAGCGATCGCCGGAGTGCTCACCGGCGTCATCGCCGTGCTGGCGTTCCGCTGGAGCGAGCGCGACCAGCGCCGCCCCACTCGCACCTCCCTGCACACCGACCCGGTGCTCCCGCCCGGCGTGGACACCGTCCTGTCGGTGCTCCGATCCTCCGCGGTCGTCCTCGACGAGGCCGACGCGGTGGTCAAGGCCAGCTCGGCGGCGTACGCCCTGGGGCTGGTCCGGGGCGGCAAGCTCGCCGTCGAGCCCATGCTGCAGATGGCCCGGGACACCCGGCGGGACGGGGAGATACGGCAGGTCGAGCTGGACCTGCCCAGGCGGGGGACCGGACGCGGGGAGGCGCTCGCCGTCTCCGCGCGCGTCGCGCCCCTCGGATCACGGCTCGTGCTGCTGCTGGTCGAGGACCTCACCGAGGCCCGCCGCATCGAGGCCGTACGGCGCGACTTCGTCGCCAACGTGAGCCACGAGCTGAAGACACCGGTGGGTGCGCTCTCGCTGCTCTCCGAGGCCGTGCTGGACGCCTCCGACGACCAGGAGGCCGTGGAACGGTTCGCCGGGCGCATGCAGATCGAGGCGACCCGGCTCACCAACCTGGTGCAGGAGCTCATCGACCTGTCCCGGGTCCAGAACGACGACCCCCTCGACGACGCCGAACCCGTCCGCGTGGACGAACTCGTCGCCGAGGCCATCGACCGCTGCCGGCACGCGGCCGGCACCAAGCAGATCACCATGGCCGCCGGAGGAACGGCGGATCTGCACGTACGCGGAAACCGCGGCCAGCTCGCCGCCGCCCTCGGCAACCTCGTCGAGAACGCCGTCAACTACTCGCCCGCCCGCACCCGCGTCGGCATAGCCGTCCGCCGCGTCAACACCACCGGCGGCGACCTGATCGAGATCGCCGTGACCGACCAGGGCATCGGCATCTCCGACAAGGACAAGGAGCGCGTCTTCGAGCGCTTCTACCGCGTCGACCCGGCCCGCTCACGGGCCACCGGAGGCACCGGTCTGGGTCTCGCGATCGTCAAGCACGTGGTCGCCTCGCACGGCGGGGAGGTCACGGTGTGGAGCGCCGAAGGCCAGGGCTCCACTTTCACCCTGCGACTGCCGGAGTCGGGCAGCGCCGCCCGCGACCGCGCACCGCGCCGGGCCGCCCACGAGGACCACGACGACCACGAGAACCGTGTGGACCAGGTCGACCGGATGGACCGGATGGACCGGATGGACCATATGGGCCATACGGGCCGGACGGACCGGAATGGCCAGATGGACCTGGGACACGTGGAACACGGAGAAATCGCCGACAACGGGCGGTCCACCCCGCATTCCCCCCACACTTCCCCGTACCGAACGTTTCCCGCCCCGGAGGTCCTTCCGTGACCCGTGTGCTCGTCGTCGAGGACGAGGAGTCCTTCTCCGACGTCCTGTCGTACATGCTCCGCAAGGAGGGCTTCGAGGTCGCCGTCGCGACCACCGGGCCCGACGGACTCGACGAGTTCGAGCGCAACGGCGCCGACCTCGTCCTCCTCGACCTGATGCTGCCCGGCCTGCCGGGCACCGAGGTGTGCCGACAACTGCGCGGCCGCTCGAATGTCCCCGTGATCATGGTGACCGCCAAGGACAGTGAGATCGACAAGGTTGTCGGGCTGGAGATAGGGGCCGACGACTACGTCACCAAGCCCTTCTCCTCCCGCGAGCTGGTCGCCCGCATCCGTGCCGTACTGCGCCGCCGCGGCGAGCCGGAGGAGGTCGCCCCCGCCGCCCTGGAGGCCGGGCCCGTCCGTATGGACGTCGACCGGCACGTCGTGACCGTGGGCGGCACCAAGGTCGACCTGCCGCTGAAGGAGTTCGACCTGCTGGAGATGCTGCTGCGCAACGCCGGCCGCGTGCTGACCCGGATGCAGCTGATCGACCGGGTCTGGGGCGCCGACTACGTCGGTGACACCAAGACCCTCGACGTCCACGTCAAGCGGCTGCGCGCCAAGATCGAGCCCGACCCGGGCGCGCCGCGGTACCTGGTGACGGTGCGGGGACTCGGCTACAAGTTCGAGCCGTAGAGCGGCCGGCGCGGCCGGCGCGGCCGGCGCCGTGCCGCTGCCGCGTCCGTGCGACGCCTTCGCCGTGTCTGTGGCGCGCTGGGCGTACGACGAAGGGCGGGACCTCCGGGAGAGATCCCGCCCTTTCGTGCGGTGTGCGCGGCCGTACGGGGCTCAGTGGCCGGCCGTGTCCTCCTGCGAGTCCGCGACCCCGGGAGTGTCCTGCGGGTCCTGCGGGTCCTGCGGGGCGGAGTCCGTCGCGGAGCCGGTGCCGACGGTCCCGGTGCCGGTGGAACCGTCGGTTCCGGGCACCGAGGCGTCGCCGGACGGGGCGCCGGGGGTCTCGCCGTCGGCCGGTTCCCCGGAGGTCTCCTGCGACGGCTGGGCCGACGCGCCGGGCGCGGCCGGGACGTCGCTCGGGCCCCACTTCGAGAAGTAGCTCTCGGCGGGGACGACGAACGCCTCCAGGCTCACGTCGCCGGTCTTGCTGAGGGCGAAGGTGACCTTCTGGACGTCGCCGTCCCTCAGGGCCTCGCGGCTGTCGGTCAGGACGGCGGATGCGTTGCCCTCGCCGCCGAGGATCAGGGAGCCGCCGGCCGGGACGGTCAGGCCGTCACCGCCGTCCTGCTCGCCCTCGGCGGGCTTCAGCTCGACGGACTTGCCGGCGCCGTCCACGGTGATGGACTCGAGGGTCTGGTCCGTCCGGCCGTTGTTGAACAGGGTGGCGGAGACCGCGGCCGGGCCGGTCGACTCCGGGTCGGGCTGCGTGATGACGATCGCGTTCTGGATCTGGATGTCACCTACGGTCGTCGCAGCGTTGTCCGGCTTGATCTCAAGCGTCTGGGCGTTGTGACCGGCACCGCACGCGGCGAGCGAGGCGATCGAGAACGCGATGGCGGCGGCGGCGAGGGCACCGCGTCGAAGGCTGCTGCTCACGGCGGCGGCAACTCCTTGGACTCGAGCGGGGTGGCGGCAACGGATAAAGCCGCCCTAAGTGACTGTCAGCGGGCCTTAGGCTACCGAGCCGTTCACGGGCCGCCGCACCCGACCCTCCCCCAAGTCGCTCGGCTTCGCTCGGCAGGCGGTAGGTCCGTGGCCGTTCCGGGCCCTCTTCCCGTGACGCTTTGCCGCTCGCGGTCGTCCGCCATTCATATAAGAGGCACCCGGCATACGGGGCGTTGATCGGCGCGCGAATTTTCCGTGAGGGAATGCGCGGACGGCCAGGAAATTGATCATCGAAGGGCCGGCCGGGGGGCCTCGTGATCAATTCCGGATTCGTCCGGAACCCCGCCCCGGCCACCGAACGGAGTAGCGGAAGCCGTACTCCTGGAACCGGACATATGGGATCATTCGGGAGGGTTGGCGGACCTCCGGATGCGTGTGACGTGCGTGTTTCGTTCGACCTGGAGAGCCGCTCCGACCTGCGAATAC
>NZ_BAABCQ010000274.1:0-6012 GCF_039539045.1 Streptomyces marokkonensis | reverse complement strand
CCGTCTCGTCCTTCGGCGTGAGCGGCACCAACGCCCACACCATCATCGAGCAGGCCCCCGCCTCCGCCGCTGGGCCGGGCACGTCACCCGCCCCGGGCGCGCCGGTCCCGTGGGTGCTGTCGGGCAGGACCGAGGAGGCCCTGCGAGCCCAGGCCGCCCGCCTCGCGTCCTTCGTGGACGACTACGACTACGATGACGCCGCCACCGGCGACAGGGAAGCCGCCCTGATGGCCGATGTGGCGTACTCGCTGGCCACCACCAGGGCCGCCTTCGACCACCGCGCCGCGGTGGTCGGGCAGACCCTGCGGGAGCTTCGGCAGAAACTGGCCGCTGCCGCGAACGGCGACACCCCGCCCGGTGTGGTGACCGATACGGTGCGCACCCGCGGCAGAACCGTCTTCGTCCTCCCCGGACAGGGCTCGCAGTGGGTGGGCATGGCCGCCGAACTGCTGGAGACCTCCCCCGTCTTCCGCGAGCGGATCGACGCCTGCGAGCGCGCGTTCGCACCGCACGTGGACTGGTCGCTGACCGAGGTGCTGCACGGCACCGCCGAGGCCGAGGAGGACCGGGTCGACGTGCTGCAGCCGGTGCTCTGGGCGATGACGGTCGCCCTCGCCGAGGTGTGGCGCTCCTACGGAGTGACCCCCGACGCGGTCGTCGGACACTCCCAGGGCGAGGTCTCCGCGGCAGTGATCGCCGGAGCGGTCTCCCTGGAGGACGGTGCGCGCATCGTGGCGCGGCGCAGCCTCGCCGTGCGCGAACTCCAGGGCCGTGGCGCCATGGCCTCGGTGATGCTCCCGGAGGAGGAGGCCCGGGAACTGATAGGCCGGTGGGACGGCCGCCTCGGCATCGCCGCCGTCAACGGGCCAGCCACCGTCGTCGTCACCGGCGAGACCGGCGCCATGGACGAACTCCTCGCGCACTGCGCCGCGGAGCATGTCCAGGCCCGCAAGGTCGCCGTCGACTACGCCGCGCACTCGCCCCAGATCGAGGGCGTCGAGGCGCAGGCGACCGAGGGGTTCGCCGGCGTCAGTCCGCTCCCCGCCTCGGTGCCCTTCTACTCCACGGTGACCGGCGGGAAACTGGACCCGGCCGAACTCGGCTCCGGGTATTGGTACCGCAACATGCGGCAGACCGTGCGGTTCCACGACGCGATCCGCGCCGCTCTGGCCGACGGGCACGATGTGTTCATCGAGGTCAGCCCGCACCCCGTGCAGTTGACGGGCGTCCAGGACGCCATCGAGGCCGCCGACGCGGTCGCCGCGGTCGTACCGACACTACGCCGCCGCGACGGCGGACCGCACCGACTGATGCTCTCCCTGGCCCAGGCCCACGGGCATGGCGTCGCCGTCGACTGGGACGCCGTCCTGCCAGGCGCGCGCCGCGTTGACCTCCCGACCTACGCGTTCCGGCACGAGCGGTACTGGCTGGAGGCGGGCGCCCCCGCCGGCGACGTGCGCACGGCCGGGCTCGACGCCGCCGACCACCCCTTCCTGGGCGCGGCCGTGGAACTGCCGGACGCCGGCGGCCACCTGTTCACCGGGGTGCTCTCCCTGCGGGCCCAGCCCTGGCTGGCCGACCACGCGGTACTGGGCACCGTCCTGCTGCCGGGCACGGCCTTCGTGGAACTGGCCGCCCACGCCGCGGCCGAGACCGGCTGCGACCTGGTCGAGGAGCTCACCCTGCAGGCGCCCCTCGTACTGCCCGAGCACGGCGGCGTCACACTCCAGGTCCTGGCCGGCGCCCAGGACGACTCCGGCCGCCGGCCGCTGAGCGTGCATTCGCGGGCCGGTGACGGCCCCTGGCTCCGCAACGCCACCGGCACCCTCGCCACCGGCGCGGCCCCCTCCGGGACCGACCTCGGCACCTGGCCGCCGACCGACGCGCAGCCGGTGGACCTGGACGGCTTCTACGACCGGCTGGCGGACCTCGGCCTCAGCTACGGCCCGGTCTTCCAGGGGCTGCGCGCCGCCTGGCGCGGCGACGACGTGCTCTACGCCGAACTCGCCGTCGCCGACGGGACGGACGCGGGCGCGTTCGGCCTGCACCCGGCCCTGCTCGACTCCGCGCTGCACGCGCTGGGCGTGGGCGGCCTCGTACCGGCCGCCGACGGGCCCCTGCTGCCCTTCACATGGTCCCGCGCCGCACTGCGCGGAACCGGAGCGGCCACCCTGCGGGTGCGGCTCGCCCCGGCCGGCGGCGACACCGTACGGCTGGAGGCCACCGACGACACGGGCCGCTCCGTCGTGTCGGTGGAGTCGCTGACGCTGCGCCCGGTGTCGGCCGAGCAACTGCGCACCAGCTCCCGGGACTCCCTGTTCACCGTGGAGTGGGCACCGCTCGCCGCCCCGTCCGGCGCGGACACTCCGACCGTGGGTTTCTACGACGACATGGCCGCCCTCCTTGCCGCCCCCGAGTCGGAGACGGGGGCGCAGGCCGGGACGGACGCCGTCGTCGTCCCCTGCCCGGCCGGGCAGGGCGCCGGTGGCGAACGGCTCCGCGAGGTCCTCGCCGAGGTGCTCCGGCTGGTCCAGTGGTGGCTCTCCGAGGACCGTGCCCCCCGCCTGGTGCTGATGTCCCGGGGCGCGGTCGCCGCCGGGGCCGGCCCGGCGGAGGACGACCCGGTACACGCGGCCGTGTGGGGCCTGATCCGCTCGGCGCAGTCGGAGAACCCGGACCGCGTCGTCCTCCTCGACATCGAGCCCGGCCTCGACATCCACACCAGCGCCGGCGCCGGGGCGGAGCGGGTCGTGACGACCGCCGTCCGCCGGCTCGTCGCCTCCGAGGAGCCACAGGCGGCACTGCGCGGCGAGGTGCTCCTGCTGCCCCGGCTCGCCAGGGCTGCCACCGACGCCCCGCGGACGAATCCCGACTTCGGAACCGGCACGGTCCTGGTGACCGGCGCCTCCGGCGCCCTGGGCGGCCTGGTCGCCCTGCACCTGGTCGCCGAGCACGGCGTGCGCAGCCTGCTGCTGCTCAGCCGGCGCGGCGCGGCCGCCGACGGCGCGGCCGAACTGCAGGCGGAACTGACCGCGTGGGGCGCCGAGGTGCGGTGGGCGGCCTGCGACGTGGCCGACCGGGACGCCCTGGCCGAGGCGCTGTCCGGCACGGAAGTGACGGCCGTGGTGCACACGGCCGGCGTCCTGGACGACGGCGTGGTCGGCTCGCTCACCCCGGAGCGGCTGGAGACGGTGCTGCGTCCCAAGGCGGACGCCGTGCTCAACCTGCACGAACTGACGGGTGACGTGTCCGCGTTCGTGCTCTTCTCCTCACTCGCCGGCACCCTTGGCACGCCCGGCCAGGCCAACTACGCCGCGGCCAACGCCTTCCTGGATGCCTTCGCCCGGTACCGCCGGGCCCAGGGCCTGCCCGCCGTGTCACTGCCCTGGGGCCTGTGGCAGCGCGCCGGCGCCATGACCGAGGACCTCGACGGCGTCGACCGCAACCGGCTCTCCCGCGGCGGCGTGCTGCCCTTGTCCGACGAGGACGGCCTGGAACTCCTCGACACCGCGCTCGCGCTGGAGGAGCCCCTGGTGGTGGCGGCACGGCTAGATCTCGCCGCCCTGCGGAACGCGGCCGTCCCGGTGCCTCCACTGCTCAGGGCGCTCGTCGGCGGCCGGCCGCGCAGTACCGACCGGGCGGCCGCCGTACCGCTGGCGCAGCGGATCGCGGCCCTGTCCGAGAGTGAGCGCGCGGAAGCCGTACTGGACCTCGTACGGTCCGAGGCCGCCGCCGTCCTCGGCCACAGCTCGGCCAAGGCCGTCCAGTCCGACCAGGCCTTCGGCGAGCTCGGCTTCGACTCGCTGACCGCGGTGGAGCTGCGAAACCGGATGAACCGGGCCACCGGACTGCGCCTGCCCGCGACGCTGGTCTTCGACCACCCGACGCCTGCGGTGCTCGCCCAGCGCATCCTCAAGGACCTCCCCGGCGGCGCGGCGGGGACGGCACCCGTCTTCGACGAGCTGGACCGCCTCGCCGCGGCCCTGGACGGCGCCGGCGCGGGCGACGCGGACAACGTCACCCGGACCCGGATCACCGTGCGTCTCCAGGCGCTACTCGCCCGCTGGAACGGGGACGGGCCGGCCGATGCGGAAGACGACGGCGGAACCGGGGACGACCTCAGCTCGGCGAGCGACGAGGAGCTGTACGACCTTCTCGACGACGAACTCGGCATTTCCTGACCTGCGTAAGGCCACAAAGGGGCGGGCGACATCGATGATGAACGAAGACAAGCTCCGGGACTACCTCAAGCGGGCCACCACCGACCTGCGGCAGACCCGGCGGCGCGTGCGCGAGCTGGAGGCCCGCGACCAGGAGCCGATCGCCATCGTGGGTATGGGCTGCCGGTTCCCCGGCGGTGTCGGCTCCCCCGAGGAGCTGTGGCGGCTGCTGGCCGAGGGCACGGATGCCGTCTCGAGCTTCCCCGACGACCGCGGCTGGGACCTCGACGCGCTCTACGACCCCGACCCCGACCGGTCCGGCACGGTCTACACCCGGGAGGGAGGCTTCCTGCGTGACGCGGCGGACTTCGACGCCGAGTTCTTCGGGATCTCGCCGCGTGAGGCGCTGGCGATGGACCCGCAGCAGCGGCTGCTGCTGGAGACGTCCTGGGAGGCGTTCGAGCACGCGGGCATCGACCCCGCGGCCTTGCGGGGCAGCCGCACCGGCGTCTTCGCCGGGCTGATGTACCACGACTACGGCTTCATCCCCGGCGTCCTTCCCGAAGGGGTCGAGGGGCTGATGAGCACCGGCAACTCCGGCAGCGTCGCGTCCGGCCGGATCGCCTACACCTTCGGCTTCGAAGGGCCCGCGGTCACCGTGGACACCGCCTGCTCGTCCTCCCTCGTCGCCCTGCACCTCGCCGTGCAGTCGCTGCGCAACGGCGAGTGTTCCATGGCGCTCGCCGGCGGCGTCACGGTCATGGCCGGCCCGAGCGCCTTCGTGGAGTTCAGCCGCCAGCGCGGACTCGCGCCCGACGGCCGCTGCAAGTCCTTCGCGGCCGCGGCGGACGGCGCGTCCTGGTCCGAGGGCGCCGGCCTGCTGCTCGTGGAGCGGCTGCGGGACGCCCGCCGGCTCGGCCACCAGGTACTCGCGGTGGTCCGCGGCAGCGCGGTGAACCAGGACGGCGCGTCCAACGGCCTGACCGCGCCCAACGGCCCCTCGCAGCAGCGCGTGATCCTCGAAGCGCTGACCGGCGCCCGGCTGTCCGCCGAGGAGGTCGACGCCGTCGAGGCACACGGCACCGGCACGCCTCTCGGCGACCCGATCGAGGCGCAGGCGCTGCTGGCGACCTACGGGCAGGAGCGTGACCGCCCGCTCCTGGTGGGTTCGCTGAAGTCCAACATCGGTCACACGCAGGCCGCGGCGGGTGTGGCGGGTGTGATCAAGATGGTGATGGCGATGCGGCACGGTGTGCTGCCGAAGACGCTGCACGTGGACGAGCCGACCCCGCGGGTCGACTGGTCGGCCGGCTCGGTCGGGCTGCTGACCGAGGCGACCGCGTGGCCGGGCACGGGCCGTCCTCGCCGGGCCGGTGTCTCGTCGTTCGGGATCAGCGGCACCAACGCGCACGTCATCCTCGAAGAGCCGCCGGTGGAGGAGCCGGAGGAGACCCCTCGGGAGCAGGCGCCCGACCCGGAGCCGACGGCTCAGGAAGCGGCGGTTCCGGCGGGGGAGCGAACGCGGACAGAGACCGCGGTCGTGCCGTGGGTGCTCTCCGCGAAGACCGGGCAGGCGCTGCGGGCGCAGGCCCGGCGACTGCTGGCGTCCGTGGACCCGGCCACCATGGCACCGGCCGACGTGGCGTTCTCGCTCGGTGCCACCCGCTCGGCGCTGGAGCACCGCGCGGCGATCGTTGGCGCCGACGGGGAGGAACTGCTCGCCGGCCTGACCGCCCTCGCGGCGGGTGAGCCCGCGGCCCAGGTGGTGACAGGGCGAGCCGGGGCCGACCAGGGCAGGGTCGGGTTCCTGTTCTCGGGTCAGGGGTCGCAGCGGGTTGGTATGGGCCGCGAA
>NZ_BAABCQ010000273.1:0-6095 GCF_039539045.1 Streptomyces marokkonensis | reverse complement strand
TCTTTTGACGGGCCTCGCTCTTTATGACCGTTTTACGTGGGGCTTACATCACTTCCAGCCCTCGCGTTCGACTGTTTGGAAGAGCGCTGGTCGCCGTGCTGGAATGCCAGAACTGCCCCATGGTCAAAGACGTACTCAGCGGTAACGCGTAGTCGATGACGGACTGGGCTCTGAGACACAGCGGCACGACATAGGTGCCGACCGCCGAGAGGTTGTTGGTCGAGTGAGGCGAAGCAAGAACAGTCCCGAGCCATCGGCCCGGGGCAACTTCACCCCGCCGCCGCGCACAGCGGCGCCCGCCCCCGAGCCCGCTGCGGAACCCAAGGCCGCGCCGGCGCCGAGCAACGGCCGTTTCTCCCCGCGCAACTGGCGGGTGACCACCCGGCTGAACGCGATCCTGCTCATACCCGTGCTGGTCGGCCTCGTCATGGGCGGCGTCCAGGTGAAGAGCTCGATCGACACCTGGCAGGACGCCGAGGACGCGGAGAGTACCGCGCTCCTGGTGCGGGCCTCCCTCGGCTACGCCAGCGCCCTCTACAACGAGCGCGACCTCACGGCTGCGCCGCTGCTGCAGGGCAAGGGCCAGGAGGACGCGACCGTCGCCAAGGCCCGTCAGGCGACCGACGAGGCGGCCGACGCGTTCGACGAGGCGGCCCAGGGCATGCCCGGCAAGGCGGGCCTGGAGCGTCGGCTGAAGGTGTTCCGCGAGCAGGAGCCCAAGCTCGAGACGCTGCGCGCGGCCGCGTACACCTCCAAGCTCAAGGGCGTGGAGACCGAGGAGGGCTACACCGGGGTCGCCCATCCCCTGATGGAGTTCGCCAACGAGCTCGGTCTGGGCACCGGCAACATCACCTCCTACGGTCGTACCGTCTACGCGATCTCCCTGACCAAGGCGGCGCTCTCGCTGGAGCGCTCCATCGGTATGCACATGCTGGTCAAGCCGGGTCCGGATCCCAGCCACCTCGCCAGCCAGCGCGTCGCGCTCTCCTCGTACGCCTACCTGGAGCGCATCGCTCTCGAGGAGTACATCGGCGGCGGTACCGAGGCGGACGCGCAGAAGCTCGAGGACGCCCAGGCGCAGCTGAAGACGGACGCTGCGGCCATGGCCAAGGAGGCCCAGGCCAAGGACCCGGACTACGTGCCGCCGCCGGCCAACCCGACCACGATGGTCTCGGAACTGGCCCGGCTGACCTCCACCGACACCGGTGAACGGGTCGACCTGGCCGAGCAGGGCATCACACCGGAAACCTGGTGGGCGGTCAACACCCTCAAGTTCGACGCGTACAGCAAGATCGAGTCGGACCTGGCCGACAAGGCGGTGTCCGAGGCGTCCACGATCGCCGACGACGCCGAGCGGGACGCCTACCTCACGGGTGCCGCGGTCGTGATCGCGCTGCTCGCCGCGTTCATCCTGGCCGGCATGGTGGCCCGCCAGATGAGCCGCTCCATGCGCCAGCTGCGCAACGCCGCCTTCGGCATCGCCGAGCAGCGTCTGCCGACGCTGGTCGACCAGCTCTCCCGTACCGACCCCGGACGGGTCGACACCCGGGTCCAGCCGATCCCGATCACCTCGACCGACGAGATCGGCGAAGTCGCCCGCGCCTTCGACCAGGTACACCGCGAGGCCGTCCGGCTCGCCGCCGAGCAGGCCCTGCTGCGGGGCAACATCAACGCGATCTTCACCAACCTCTCGCGCCGCAACCAGTCCCTGATCGAGGGCCAGCTGAGCCTGATCACCGACCTGGAGAACAACGAGGCCGACCCGGACCAGCTGGAGAGCCTCTTCCGGCTGGACCACCTGGCCACCCGTATGCGCCGCAACGGCGAGAACCTCCTGGTCCTCGCCGGTGAGGAGCCCGGCCGCCGCTGGGACCAGCCGGTCCCGCTGGTCGACGTGCTGCGCGCCGCCTCCTCCGAGGTGGAGCAGTACGAGCGCGTCGAGCTGTCCGGCGTCCCGGAGGCCGAGATCCACGGCCGGGCCGTGACCGACCTCGTGCACCTGCTCGCCGAGCTTCTGGAGAACGCCACCACGTTCTCCTCCCCGCAGACCAAGGTCCGCGTCACCGCGACCCGTCTGCCCGACGGCCGGGTGATGGTCGAGATCCACGACAAGGGCATCGGCCTGACCGCCGAGGACTTCGCGGACATCAACCACAAGCTGGCCAACCCGCCGACCGTGGACGCCGCGATCTCGCAGCGCATGGGCCTGTTCGTGGTCGGCCGGCTGTCGGACCGGCACGGCATCCGCGTCCAGCTGCGCCCCTCCGGCGAGCAGGCGGGCACCACCTCGCTGGTCATGTTGCCGGACGCCATCACCCACGGTGGTGGCGGCGAGCAGCAGTCGCGCGACGAGTTCACGGTCTCGCAGATCATCCCGGAGCAGAACGTCCAGGGCGGCGAGAGCTTCGGTCAGGTCGGTCAGCCCATGCGGACCGCCGCCGAGCTGGGCTTCGACGACAGCCGGTACTCCGAGGTCCCCGACGACATACGCGGCCTCGACCCGGTCGGCCGCTCGCTGATGCGCGAGGAACGCCGCGCGGCCCTGGAGGCCCAGGCGCACCCCGAGCTGCCCGGCCCGGCCGAGCAGCACGGTGGCCGCGAGGAGACCGGGACACCCGGATACCAGGACCAGTTCACCGGCCAACAGCCGCTGTACGACCAGGGCCAGGGCGGCTACCAGCAGCAGAACGGACAGAGCGGCGGGTACGACCAGCAGTCGGCGTACCCTGACCAGCAGCAGGCGTCGTACGGCGACCAGTACTACGCGCCGGACGGCGGCATGCCGCAGGGCGCGGCCTACCCGGCGGGCGGCGGTTATCCGGCCCCCGCCTACGCGGAGCCGGGCCGAAACGGGCACCAGCCGGCGGGCTCCGGCGCCCAGGACAACTACGCGGCCTTCGAGCAGCGGCGTCACCAGGACGACTGGCCCCAGCAGGACGGTTTCCAGAACGGCTACCCGGACCAGTACTCCGCGAGTGCGCCCGAGGCGCAATCCGCGCAGGCCGCTGACGTGACCGAGGCGGACCGCGTAGGCTTCGACCGTCCGGTTCCGACCCCCTCCGCGACCCACGAGATGACCGACGCGGGTCTTCCCCGCCGCGGCTCCACCGCGAGCGGCACGGGCGATGCGGGGCACGCCGACCACGAGGCGCCGGCGGCCGCACAGGGGGCGGGCGCCACGGACAACTGGCGGTCGGCCAACGACGACCGCTGGCAGCAGGCCTCGACGCTGCGCAAGCCCAAGGCCGGCGGGGTGACCCCCTCGGGTCTGCCGCGACGCGTACCCAAGGCCAACCTGGTCGAGGGCGCCGCCGAAACCACTCCCCAGGGAGGCCCCCAGGTCTCCCGCGCCCCGGAGGACGTCCGGGGCCGACTGAGCAACCTGCGACGCGGCGTCGAGCGAGGCCGCAACGCGGGCAGTGAAACGAACGGCCAGGACACAGGGAATGAACACCGTGGTCCTGACAGCACCTACAACCAGGAGCGTTAGTGTGAGCCCGATGAGCCAGGCGGCGCAGAACCTGAACTGGTTGATCACCAACTTCGTGGAAAACACCCCGGGGGTGTCCCACACAGTGGTGGTCTCCGCCGACGGACTTCTTCTGGCGATGTCCGAAGGGTTCCCGCGCGACCGTGCCGATCAGCTCGCGGCCGTCGCCTCCGGTCTGACCTCGCTGACCGCCGGTGCCTCGCGCATCTTCGAGGGCGGCAGCGTGAACCAGACGGTTGTGGAGATGGAGCGGGGATTCCTCTTCATCATGTCCATCTCCGACGGCTCCTCCCTCGCGGTTCTCGCACACCCGGAGGCGGACATCGGCCTCATTGGGTACGAGATGGCCCTTCTGGTGGACCGTGCGGGCACGGTTCTGACGCCCGATCTGCGGGCGGAACTCCAAGGGAGCCTTCTCAACTAAAGGACAGACGGTGCGTTTTGGTGTCCCGTGGCCGTAAAGTTTCGGGACGCGGCTCCACAGTGATGGATGCCAGGCACAGTCGGAGGAGGAAAAAGTGGCAACACCCCCAGGCGGTCCGTCTTCGGGCAACTGGTCGTACGGTCCTGGCCAGGGCCGAGGCGACGGCTCGGCGAACGGATACGGCTACCCCTCCGTGCCGAGCAACCGGCAGCCGTACGCGCCGCAGGGCCCCGGCCCTTCGCCGTACGACCAGCCGCACGCGCCGCGCATCCAGCCCGTGCAGCCGCAGCGCCGCACCCCTGAGCCGGCGCCCGCCGGGGCGTCGAACAACCCCCTGGTGCGCCCGTACGCCATGACGGGCGGCCGCACCAGGCCGCGCTACCAGCTCGCCATCGAGGCACTGGTGCACACCACCGCGCAGCCGCACCAGATGCAGGGCCAGTTGCCCGAGCATCAGCGGATCTGCAACCTCTGCCGGGAGATCAAGTCGGTGGCCGAGGTCTCGGCCCTCCTGACGATCCCTCTCGGCGTGGCCAGGATCCTCGTCGCCGACTTGGCGGAGGCGGGCCTGGTCGCCATCCATCAGCCCGGCGGCGACGAGAACGCCGGCGGCCAGCCAGACGTGACACTGCTCGAAAGGGTGCTCAGTGGACTTCGCAAGCTCTAGCGGAGGGCCTTCCCGCTCCACCACTTCCGCGAAGATCGTGGTGGCGGGCGGATTCGGCGTGGGCAAGACGACGTTCGTCGGCGCCGTCTCGGAGATCAACCCGCTGCGCACCGAGGCCGTGATGACATCCGCGTCCGCGGGCATCGACGACCTCACCCACACGGGGGACAAGACGACCACGACGGTCGCCATGGACTTCGGACGCATCACGCTCGACCAGGACCTGATCCTGTACCTCTTCGGTACACCCGGCCAGGACCGTTTCTGGTTCATGTGGGACGACCTGGTGCGCGGCGCCATCGGCGCGATCGTGCTGGTCGACACGAGGCGGCTCGCCGACTGCTTCCCCGCCGTCGACTACTTCGAGAACTCGGGCCTGCCGTTCGTCATCGCCCTGAACGGCTTCGACGGCCAGCAGCCCTACAATCCGGACGAGGTCCGGGAGGCGCTGCAGATCGGGCCGGACACCCCGATCATCACGACCGACGCCCGGCACCGCGCCGACGCGAAGAGTGCGCTGATCACTCTCGTGGAGCACGCGCTGATGGCGCGGTTGCGCTAGCCGCGCGGCGCGCGGGGCGGTTCCGTCGCCGGGTGCGGATGGCTTGCGGCTGATCGCGCCCACGCGGCCGGCCGCACATCGGCACAGCCCCGCGCCCCTGGGCCGGTTGCCCGGCCCGGCGTCCAGCAGTAGTCCCGAACACATGTAGAGGCCCCTCCACAACGGAGGGGCCTCTACATGTGTTCGGGTCAGCGCCAGCTGTGCGGCGCGCGGAAGCCCGGCTCGCGTTCCAGGCGGCGCCAGCCCGCGCGGACGCGGCCGCCGCCGTGGGTGGGGGCGATCTCGACGGGGCGGGCGGCGGCGCGGGCCAGGAGGAGGGCCGTGATGGCGGCGACCTCCTCGGGCTCGGCGTGGCCCTTCTCGACGCGGATGTCGGGAGTGGACATGGACGTGGCTCCTCGGGTCACTGCGGCGGGTTGCCGTGCTTGCGGGAGGGCAGGTCGGCGTGCTTGGTGTGGAGCATCGCCAGGGACCTGACGAGCACCTCGCGGGTCTCGGCGGGGTCGATGACGTCGTCGACCAGGCCGCGTTCGGCCGCGTAGTAGGGGTGCATCAGTTCGGCCTTGTACTCCTTGACCATGCGGGCCCGCATGGCTTCGGGGTCCTCGGCGTCGGCGATCTGCCGGCGGAAGATGACGTTGGCGGCGCCCTCGGCGCCCATCACGGCGATCTCGTTGGTCGGCCAGGCGTAGGTGAGGTCGGCGCCGATGGACTGGCTGTCCATGACGATGTAAGCACCTCCGTACGCCTTGCGCAGGATGAGTGAGATGCGCGGCACGGTGGCGTTGCAGTAGGCGTAGAGGAGCTTGGCGCCGTGGCGGATGATGCCGCCGTGTTCCTGGTCGACGCCGGGCAGGAAGCCGGGTACGTCCAGGAGGGTGATGATCGGGATGTTGAAGGCGTCGCACATCTGGACGAAGCGGGCGGCCTTTTCACTGGCCTCGATGTCCAG
>NZ_BAABCQ010000272.1:0-6156 GCF_039539045.1 Streptomyces marokkonensis | reverse complement strand
CGTCCAGGGCGGCGTCGTTGGGCATGCCCGCCCAAAGGGTGCCTCTTGACGTCATGGAACCGGGAATGAAGACTCCTTCAACAGAACGTTGAAATCGGCGGAAGAGAGGGGTTCGGGTGTCCGAGGCTGAACTGGTGCTGCGCTCGACGCGTGTCATCACTCCCGAGGGGGTACGCGCCGCGTCGATCGCGGTGACCGGCGGGAAGATCACGGCCGTTCTGCCGCACGACGCCCCCGTCCCGGCGGGCGCCCGGCTGGAGGACGCCGGCGACCACGTCGTCCTGCCCGGACTGGTCGACACCCACGTGCACGTGAACGACCCCGGGCGCACCGAGTGGGAGGGCTTCTGGACCGCCACCCGCGCCGCGGCGGCCGGTGGCATCACCACCCTCGTGGACATGCCGCTCAACTCCCTCCCGCCGACCACGACCGTCGACCACCTGCGCACCAAGCGCGAGGTCGCCGCCGACAAGGCCCACATCGACGTCGGCTTCTGGGGCGGTGCCCTTCCCGACAACGTCAAGGACCTGCGTCCGCTGCACGAGGCCGGGGTCTTCGGCTTCAAGGCGTTCCTGTCGCCCTCGGGCGTGGACGAGTTCCCGCACCTCGACCAGGAGCAGCTCGCCCGGTCCCTCGCGGAGATCGCCGCCCTCGACGGCCTGCTGATCGTGCACGCCGAGGACCCGCACCACCTGGCCGCGGCCCCGCAGCAGGGCGGTCCCAAGTACACCCACTTCCTCGCCAGTCGCCCGCGCGACGCCGAGGACACCGCGATCGCCGCCCTCCTCGCGCAGGCCAAGCGGTTCGACGCGCGTGTGCACGTGCTCCACCTGTCCTCCAGCGACGCCCTGCCGCTGATCGCCGAGGCCCGCGCCGAAGGCGTGCGGGTCACCGTCGAGACGTGCCCCCACTACCTCACCCTCACCGCCGAGGAAGTGCCGGACGGCGCGAGCGAGTTCAAGTGCTGCCCGCCCATCCGCGAGGCCGCCAACCAGGACCTGCTGTGGCAGGCACTGGCGGACGGCACGATCGACTGCGTGGTCACCGACCACTCGCCGTCCACCGCCGACCTGAAGACCGACGACTTCGCCACCGCCTGGGGAGGCATAGCCGGCCTCCAGCTCAGTCTGCCGGCCATGTGGACCGCGGCCCGCGAGCGCGGTCTGGGCCTGGAGGACATCGTGCGCTGGATGTCGGCGCACACGGCCCGCCTGGTGGGGCTCGACGCGCACAAGGGCGCCATCGCCGCGGGCCGTGACGCGGACTTCGCGGTCCTCGCCCCCGACGAGACCTTCACTGTCGACCCGGCCGCCCTCCAGCACCGCAACCGCGTCACCGCGTACGCGGGCAAGACCCTGTACGGCGTCGTGAAGTCCACCTGGCTGCGCGGAGAGCGCATCGTGGCGGACGGCGCGTTCACCGAGCCGAAGGGACAGCTCCTCACCCGGCCCTGACAGGGCCGGACCTCCTGAATCCAGATCATCCCGAACGACCCGAAAGGAACACCTGATCACCGTGACGGCCCAGCAGAACACCTCGTTGGCCAGCTTCACCGGCGACGCGAACCCGTACGGGGGCGGCGACCCGTACGCCGACTACCGCACCGCCGACCTCCCCTTCACCCAGTACGCCAACCTTGCCGACCGGCAGCTCGGCGCGGGTGTCGTCGCCGCCAACGACGAGTTCTTCGCCCAGCGAGAGAACCTGCTGGTGCCCGAGCCCGCCGAGTTCGACCCCGAGCACTTCGGGCACAAGGGCAAGGTCATGGACGGCTGGGAGACCCGCCGGCGCCGCGGCGCCTCGGCCGGCCGGCCCTGGCCCACCGAGGACGACCACGACTGGGCGCTGATCCGCCTCGGCGCCCCCGGCGTG
Source organism: Streptomyces marokkonensis (assembly GCF_039539045.1). Taxonomy (NCBI): domain Bacteria; kingdom Bacillati; phylum Actinomycetota; class Actinomycetes; order Kitasatosporales; family Streptomycetaceae; genus Streptomyces; species Streptomyces marokkonensis. The sequence goes on along the minus strand of NZ_BAABCQ010000272.1, from coordinate 4,284 downwards.
ATCCGCGGCATCGTCGTCGACACCGCCCACTTCCGCGGCAACTACCCGCAGGCCGTCTCCGTCGAGGGCACCTCGGTCGCCGGCTCGCCGTCACCGGAAGAGCTCCTCGCGGACGACGTGAAGTGGACGACGCTCGTCCCGCGCACCGCCGTCGGCGGCCACGCGGCCAACGGCTTCGCCGTCTCGGCCGAGCAGCGCTTCACCCACCTGCGGCTCAAGCAGCACCCCGACGGCGGCATCGCCCGCCTGCGCGTGTACGGCGAGGTCGTCCCGGACCCGGCGTGGCTCGCCGCCCTCGGCACCTTCGACGTCGTGGCCCTGGAGAACGGCGGCCAGGTCGAGGACGCCTCCAACCTCTTCTACTCGCCGGCCACCAACACCATCCAGCCGGGGCGCTCCCGCAAGATGGACGACGGCTGGGAGACCCGCCGCCGCCGTGACCAGGGCCACGACTGGATCAGCTACCGCCTGGCGGACCGCGTCCAGATCCGCGCCGTCGAGATCGACACGGCGTACCTGAAGGGCAACTCGGCCGGCTGGGCCTCGGTGTCCGTGAAGGACGGCGAGTCGGGCGAATGGCGCGAGGTCCTGCCGCGCACCCGTATGCAGCCCGACACCAACCACCGCTTCGTCCTGCCCGAGGCGGCCGTCGGCACCCACGCGCGCGTGGACATCTTCCCCGACGGCGGCATCTCCCGGCTGCGCCTGTTCGGCTCCCTGACGGAGGACGGCGCCGGCCACCTGGCCGCCCGCCACCAGGAACTCGGCGGCTGACCCACCGCTCACCGACCCGCGGGGCGCACCGGCCGGACAGCACCGGTGCGCCCCGCGCGCATGCCGCCCGTCGTCGCGCGCCTGCCGCCTGATCAGGAGTACACGGCCTTCACGCGTACGGCCTCCCACCGGCCCCTGGACGTGCCGCCTACGCCGCGTGCCCGCCGTCCACCGCGAACTCCGCGCCCGTGACGTACGACGCGCCCGCCAGGTATGCCACTGTCGACGCGACCTCCTCCGCGGTGCCGAAGCGGCCCAGCGCGGTCATGGCCGCCTGCCCGTCCGCGTAGGGACCGTCCGCCGGGTTCATGTCGGTGTCGATCGGCCCCGGGTGGACGATGTTCGCCGTGATCCCCCGCTGACCGAGCTCCCTGGCCAGGGCCTTGGTCAGCCCGATCAGCGCCGACTTGCTCATCGCGTACAGCGTGCCGCCCGGACCGGGCACCCGCTGGGTCATGCAGGTGCCGACGGTGATGATCCGGCCGCCCTCGGTCATGCGGGACGCGGCCGCCTGCGAGGAGAGGAAGACCCCGCGGACGTTCACGGCGAGCAGCCGGTCGACATCGGCGAGCGACAGGCCCTCGAGCGGGCCGAGCAGACCCAGTCCCACGTTGTTGACCAGCACGTCGGGGCCGCCGCCGAACGCCTGTGCCGCACGCTCCACCGCCCCCGCCGCCTCTTCCGCGTCGGCGGAGTCCGCCCGCAGGGCCACCGCCCTGCGCCCCAGTGCCTCGACGGCCCGTACGACGTCCTCGGCCGCGTCCTTGCCGTTGACGTAGGTGAGGGCGACGTCCGCGCCCTCCCGTGCCAGCCGCAGCACGGTCGCCGCACCGATGCCGCGGCTGCCGCCCGTCACCAGGGCCGCCCGGCCGGTCAGCGGCGCCGAGGGGTGAGTGAGTGTTTCCGTGTTCGTGTTCATGGCTCCATCACAGCGGCCCCGCCCCGCACCCGCTGGCGGTGAACGGACGTCGACCTGACCGATGAGTCCTCGACGCCGGCGGAGTCTGAACCGGTGACAGCACACTCCCACCGCACCGGAAGGCAGGCACCCGTCATGGGCAAGCTCGTTCTCACCACCTTCCTCACCCTCGACGGCGTCTACCAGGCCCCCGGCGGCCCCCAGGAGGACACCCGCGACGGATTCGACCAGGGCGGCTGGACCGTCCCGTACGGCGACGAGGACTTCGGCGGTTTCGTCGACGAGGTGTTCGGCCGGGTCGGCGCCTTCCTCCTCGGCCGCCGCACATACGAGATCTTCGCCGCGTACTGGCCGAAGATCACCGACCCGGCCGACCCCGTCGCCTCCAAACTGAACGGTCTGCCGAAGTACGTCGCCTCCACCACCCTCACCGACCCGGAGTGGACGGGCACGACCGTGCTCGGCGGCGACCTCGCCCAGGAGGTCACCGCGGTGAAGGAGCGCACCGACGGGGAACTCCAGGTGCACGGCAGCGGAGCCCTCGCGGGGTCGCTGCTGGCGCTCGGCCTCGTCGACACGGTCCACCTGCTGACCTTCCCCGTGGTGCTCGGCGCCGGGCGCCGACTCTTCGCGGAGGGTGCCCGGCCGACGGCCTTCCGGCACACCGGCGGGCGCGTGACGGCCGCGGGCGTCTCCATCCAGTCGTACGACCTGGCCGGACGCCCGGAGTACGGCTCCTACGAGCTGCCCGAGAACGCCTGACCGTGCCCGTCCCAGCCGGTCACGGAGGCAGGATCCCGGAGTCACCGTGACTCACCGCCCTCACCGGGACTTCCTGCTCTCGGCGGCGGCGAACAGCGCGAGGGCCAGCACGACGAGCGCCACACTCGCGTAGATCTCGTAGCCGTCCAGGAAACCGATCCGATGCACGAATCCCCAGTCCCAGTCGGCGAACTCGTGCACGAGGCCCGCGACGCCCTGCACCAGGGCGAAGAAGCCGATGAATCCCAGTAGTTCCTTCATGCCCCCGACCTTCGCCCCGCGGCCCCCCGACACACATCGGCCGCGGGGCGGACCCCGTCCGACCGAAGTACCCGTTCCCCGTCGTCCGGCGTGCCGAAAGTCTGCGGCTCCGCGACTTCGGTCGACGATCCCGTCCGCACGGCGGTCACGGGCGCCGGTGCTGCGTAGATTCGTCGACTGTGAACAAAGAAAGGTCGGCACGGATCACCCCGGCGTTCCCGGAGCGTCGCTGGCTGCTGCCCTCGGCGCTGATCGCACAGCTCGACGCGAGCCCGGGACCCGAACCGTCCCCACGGCGATCCCGGCGGTACCGGCGGACCGCACGCGACTGGACCGTCGACTTCAGCTGTTTCCTGATAGCAGTCGTGATCGGCCTCCTCAGCGCGGACGCGCTGGAGAACGAGCCGCACCTTCCGCATGCCATGGAGGTCGCCGACCAGGTGATCGGCGCCCTCGCCTGCGCCGCCGTCTGGCTCAGGCGCCGGTGGCCGGTCGCACTCGCCGTGGCCATGCTGCCGATCGGTTTCCTCTCGGTCACGTCGAGCGGTACCGCCCTCGTCTCCCTTTTCACCGTGGCCGTGCACCGGCCCTTCCGGTACGTGGCCTGGGTGGCGGGCGCGCACATCGCGCTCCAGCCCGTCTTCTACTGGGTGCGCCCCGACCCCGAACTGCCCTACCTCGGGGTTGTCTTCTTCGGCATCCTGCTCGCCGCCGCGGTGGCGGGCTGGGGCATGCTCGCCCGCTCCAAGCGGCAGCTCATGCTCAGCCTGCGCGACCGGGCCCGGCGCGCCGAGACGGAGGCCCGGCTCCGTGCCGAGCAGGCGCAACGGCTGGCCCGGGAGGCCATCGCCCGCGAGATGCACGACGTCCTCGCACACCGGCTGACACTGCTCAGCGTGCACGCGGGCGCGCTGGAGTTCCGGCCGGACGCGTGCCGCGAGGACGTGGCGCGGGCGGCCGGAGTCATCCGCGAGAGCGCGCACGACGCCCTTCAGGACCTGCGGGAGATCATCGGCGTCCTGCGGGCCGCGGAGCCCGACGACGCGGGCCGTCCCCAGCCGACGCTCGCGGGGCTCGACGCCCTGGTCGCCGAGTCCCGCGAGGCCGGTATGAAGGTCGCTCTCGCCGGACGCGTCACCGACCGCGCCGCCGTGCCCGCGTCCGTCGGTCGCACCGCCTACCGCATCGCCCAGGAGGCACTGACCAACGCGCGCAAGCACGCCCCCGGCACCGAGGTCACCGTCTCCGTCACCGGCGCACCTGGAGACGGCCTCGTCGTGTCCGTGCGCAACGCCCCGCCCGGGAGCGAGGTGCCCGAGGTGCCCGGCTCGGGGCAGGGCCTGATCGGGCTGACCGAGCGCGCCACGCTCGCGGGCGGCACCCTGGACCACGGTCCCACACCCGAGGGCGGCTTCGAGGTACGGGCGCGACTGCCGTGGGGATGAGCCGGACGGTCGTGGGGGGACGACCGTCGTCGGGGCCGGCGGAAGTCGTGGAAGCCGTGCCGGCCCAGGCGTTCGGGTGCGCGCGGGTGGTGTGGAACGACTGCCTGCGTGATCGCAGGGAAG
>NZ_BAABCQ010000271.1:0-6204 GCF_039539045.1 Streptomyces marokkonensis | reverse complement strand
GTGCTGCGTGACACAGAGGGTCGTCCATTGACGACCACAGGTTTCTCGACGGTCAAAGCTGGTGACCGGCTAGCTGTGTTCATGCAGTTCCCGGCGCCGCCAGCAGACACCACCGAGGTCACGTTCCAACTCCCGACCTTCGCCAGCGCGACCATCTCCATCTCCGGGTGAGGCCACCATGACCCCAACCCCACGTCTCACCCTGGCCCTCACCACCGCCACCCTCATGCTCGCCGCGAACCTCTACGGCGCCGCCACGGCCCACGCCGCCGACGACCCCGTCGACCCACCGGGCACCGAAGCCTCCGCCTCCGCCCCCGTCGAGGTGGACGCCAACGACCCGGATCTGAAGATCCCGGACGGCGCCACGCTCGCGCAGGCGAAGGTGTTGGACATCAAGTCCGTCGTGGAGGAGCAGGGCGGAGACGAACGCCGTGAGGACACCAACGCCAGCGTGACACTGGCGCTCCAGGCCGAGGTGCTGTTCGGCAAGGACAGCGCGAAGCTCGGCTCCGAGGCGAAGTCCCGTATCGAGGGAATCGCGGAGGAGATCAAGACCCAGAACGCCACCAGGGTCCGCGTCTTCGGCTTCACCGACAACCTGGGCTCCTCCGCGCACGGCGACGTCCTCTCGAAGAAGCGCGCCAACGCCGTGCAGGACGTCCTGGTCCAGTCCCTGAACGACTCCGGGATCACCTACGAGGTCCGTGGCTACGGCGAGGACTACCCCATCGCCGACAACTCGACGGAGGCCGGCCGTAAGAAGAACCGCAGGGTCGAGGTCTCCTTCCCGCGCTCGGAGGCCTGACCGGCCGATGGCGGAGCAGGAGGACCCCGTAGGAACGCGAAGGCCCGCCCACGGACGAGCGACGACCCTCTCGGCGCTGACGGCGCTGACGGCGCTGACGGCGCTGACGGCGCTGACGGCGCTGGCCTCGCTCGTGGTGGCTGCCTGCGACGGCCCGGACCGGACGGACACGGCGCCGTCGTCGGCCCCGGAGCGGCCGGCGGCATCGCGGCTGGCCACGCGGTCGGCCGACGCGGAACCGGAGCCCTCCGTATCCGCGGCGGACGGCCACGACCCCCGTGCCTGCGCCGACGGCAACTGCGTGATCGCGGTGTCCAAGCCCGTGACCGTCCGATTCCAGGGCCCGGGCGGTCCGGCGACGCTGTCCGTGACCGAGGTCGGCCCGAACAGGATCGAGTACGCGGTGAAGTCGGGCGGCGGCCGGACCGAGGGCGGCGCGAGCGGCCCGGGCCAGGGCTGTCTCACCGTCCTCCGCGAGGACGGCAGCGGCAACTCCTGCGGCGGCCTGTCCGGCACCCGCCCCAGTGCCCGGCCCGCCGCCGTGGTGATCCAGGCGACGACCGGCACGGACGGAACGGCACTTCTCCACATGGTGGCGCCCTGACGGACCGCTCGCCCTACAGCAAGTGGTCGGCCTTGCCCGCCTTGATCTCGGCTATCAGGGCCCGCAGGGCCTCTCGGCTGTCGACCAGGTAGCTGTTCTCCTGCCCGGCCACCGCGATGTAGGCCTTCCCCTCGGCGTCGGTGCCGAGGCGGAAGCAGTTGTTGCCTTCACCGCAGAACGGTTCTTCCCATTCGATGCCGGTCACCGGGACACCCTCATCGTTCACGGACGACGTTGTGGATGAGATCGCGCGAAGCTGCCACAGGCAGTGCGGCCTCGCTCATCCAGCTCAGGTGAGCACGGTACTTGTCGAGTTGGGCTTCAGCACCAGTGAATTCCGGACCATGCGCCGAGTCCAGTTGTACCGTGTCGAGTTGTGACACGTCGCCGTGCGCATACAGCAGCGCGTGCCCGGCACCGGGGAATCCCTCAATGCCGTTGGGAATGACCCGGACATCGATGTTGTCCCGCTTCGACTGGTCAACCAGGTAGCGGAGTTGTCGACAGGTGACAGGTCTCGCGCAACCAGTGCAGGGCGTCAGCCTCGCGTGCACGCTGCTCGAAGCACCCGGCAGCAGCTCCCGCCGCAGTGGTTCCCCGCGCCCCGCCGACTGTGAACTCGCCTCCGGCTGGGGGAGGATGAACCACTGCACGGGTCGGCACGGGCTGGTACGTGAGGAGTGGGCATGAGCGGCGTTGCGGAGGCGGAGGAGAACGGGCGGAAGGGGCGCGCACGCCACCCCGTCCTGATGGTGGTCGCCGTCGGTTGCTACGTGCTGGCCGTCATTCCGGGGATGTTCCTCCTGACGGTGGGCATAGGGCCTGTTGTCCAGATCCTCCTGTGGTTCCTGCACGGAGTACTTTTCATCGAGCTGATCCAGAGGCTGGGGGCCAAGGAGTCGAAGGCGGTTGCGGCCCTGGTCGTCTTCACCTCCACGCTGTCGGTGTACGCCGCCGCCATGGCCCACGACGACCTCACGCTCCAGCAGCGGGGAGAAACAGCCACGGTCACGGTCGTGAAGGAGTGGCGCGACCCTGTGACGAGCAAGAGCCGTGGCTCTCATTACCTGCTGGAACGGCAGGACGGCACTCCTTTCCCGGGCCCCGAGATGGAAACGGCGACCGACCTGTACGACGTCGGCCAGGTGCTGACGGTGATCGCGGATCCCGAGGGTGAGCTCCGCCCCCAGACGCCCGGCCACGCGGACAGCACCGCTGAACTCGTCGGAGCGGGGACTCTGGCCGCAGTCGCCCTGGGCGCCGTCGGCTGGATGATCTGGCGCGGGTCGGTTGACGCGAGGCGTCAGAACAATCACGGGGCGCGGCAGGAACAGGAGGAGAAGCTGCGTGAGGCCCTCCGCACCCATCCTGTCGACAGACGCGGGTACATCAAGGTCGTCCCCGAGGAGTACCCCGACGTGTCGAAGCAGCGGGCGGCAGGGATCGCCCGGGAGCTGGGCCTGCGCGCGGAGGCGGTGGGCAACCGGGGTTCATGGCGCTTCGGGGAGACGGCGGCCGGGGACCCGCACGGCTGAGGGCCGGTCCCCGGCCCTCGCCGACGGCCGTACGCGGCTCGTGTCGGCCGCCACCGGACGAGGGAAAGGTACGCGGACCCGGCGGATGCCGCCTGCCACTACCCTCCCACGACCGTGATCTGCACCCCTGCCCTCACTCCCCACCCGGCCATCGCCCCGGCCTCCGCCTCCAGCACGTGCCGGGAACGCATCCGGGGCAGCCCCAGCCTCCCCGGCCGCATGGTGCGCACGGCGATCACGGTGAGCCGTCGGTCGAGGTAGGCCACGTCGATGGGTATCCGCATCCGGAAGGTGTGCACGCTGTTGGCGGGAGACAGGAGGATCGCCCCCTCCACGGAGTCCCGCCCCAGCAACCCCCTGGTCCGCGCGCGGTAGGAAGCCGCGATCTCCAGTGGAACGCGGACCGCGCCACCGCCGGCCGCCCCTTCCACCACCAACTCGCCCGTACCGTCCTCCCGGCGCCGCCTCATACCGATGCCCCTCCCTCAGTACGCTGTCCCGCCGAACGTATCCGGCCGGGGCCGGCCCGGCTCGGGCACCGACGCGTAATGCTGTTGTCCGGAGGTCGGGACCGAGGTAGGAAGATCATATGACTGGACTCGGTGCCGTATTCCGTCCCCAGCTCGCCCCCGAGCGGCTGCGTGCCGTCGCTCGGGTCGCCGACGAGGCCGGGTTGGAGGAGCTGTGGTTGTGGGAGGACTGCTTCCGCGAGGGCGGCATCTCCACGGCCGCTGCCGCGCTCGCGTGGACCGAACGGGTACGGGTCGGGGTCGGGCTGCTGCCCGTGCCCTTGCGCAACGTGGCCGTCACCGCGATGGAGGCCGCCACACTGCACCGGATGTTCCCCGGCCGCCCGATCCTCGGCGTCGGGCACGGGGTGCAGGACTGGATGGGGCAGGTCGGGGCGCGGGCCGAGTCGCCCGTCACCCTTCTGCGCGAGCATCTCCTGGCGCTGCGGGCACTGCTGGGCGGGGAACGGGTGACGACCGAGGGACGCTACGTCCGGCTCGACGACGTCGCGCTCGACTGGCCGCCGGACAAGGGTGTCGAGGTGCTCGCCGGCGCCACCGGGCCCCGTTCGCTGCGCCTCGCCGGTGAGGCCGCCGACGGGACCGTCCTGACCGCGAACACTCCGCCCGACGAGGTGCGCCGGGCCCGGCGGCTCATCGACGAAGGGCGCGCTGCGGCCGGTCGGACGGAACCGCACAAGGTCGTCGTGTATCTGCTTGCCGCCACCGGGCCGGGCGCCGGCGAGCGGTTGCGGGCCGAACTGGTCGCCGAAGGCGTCGGGTCGGTGCCGGACCTCGGTGTCGCCGGGGACGCGGGGGCCGTCGCCAAGGCCGTGCGGGCGCTGGCCGAGGCCGGGGCCGACACGGTGGTCCTCCAGCCGACCGGTGACGAGCCCGATCCGGAGGCGTTCGTGCGGTTCGCCGCCGAGCAGGTCCGGCCCCTGGTGGGCTAGGGACCTCCCTCCCGGCTGTTCCTGCCGCCACCACTGCCGATCGGACGCACCTCCATGGCGCACACCCGTGCCCGTACTTTTGACGACCTCGTGGCAGAAGGCTCCGCCGTCCCCACCGCGGGGTGGGACTTCTCCTGGTTCGAGGGTCGGGCCACCGAAGCCCGGCCCTCCTGGGGATACGCGCGGTCCATGTCCGCACGGCTGACCGCGGCCACCGCCGTACTGGAGGTGCAGACCGGGGGAGGGGAGGTCCTGGACCACGCCCTCGAAGCCGCCGGCCCTCACCGTCCGCCGCTCGTCGTGGCCACCGAGGGCTGGGCACCCAACGTCGCCAAGGCCACGGCCCTGCTCCGCCCCCGAGGCGTCCCCGTGGTCGCCTCACCCGACGACGCGCCCCTTCCCTTCGCGGACGGAGCCTTCGACCTGGTCGTGAGCCGCCATCCCGTCGAGCCGCACTGGGCCGAGATCACCCGGGTGCTCGCGCCCGGCGGCACGTACTTCGCCCAGCACGTCGGCCCCGGCAGCGTTTTCGAGCTCATCGAGTACTTCCTGGGCCCCCAGCCGGAGGGGGGCCGGAACCACCGTCACCCCGACCGTGAGCGCGCCGACGCCGAGGCCGCCGGGCTGGAGATCGTCGACCTGCGGGCGGAACGGCTGCGGATGGAGTTCCACGATGTCGGCGCCGTCGTCCACTTCCTGCGCAAGGTGGTGTGGATGGTCCCCGGCTTCACCGTCGAGAAGTACCGGGACCGACTGCGCGACCTGCACGAACTCATCGAGGCCGAGGGCCCTTTCGTCGCCCACAGCGCGCGTCACCTCTTCGACGCCCGCAAGCCGCAGCACTACTAGGCCCACTCCGGTCGGAGCCCGTCTCCGGGCGGAGGCCGCTGTCGACGGCCGGCCCGCTAGGGAAATTTCGTTGAACTCTTGAATATCTGCTCATCGACCATCGAGAATGCAGTCGGAGTTCGCCCCTCGAAGCAACGTCGGAGAGGAACCCAGCAGATGAAGAGTCGGTCCACGTTAGCCCTGGGCGCCCTGACGGCCGTCGCGCTGACTGCCGCCCTTTCGGGAACGCCCGCATTCGCCATCGACGAGATCAACTGCGGCACCGGCAACGACCACGTCGCGATGACGTACACGCAGAACGGCGCGGAGCACACCCGGTGCTGGGAGAACCCCGGCAGCGTCTCCCTCAACCTGGACAACGTCACCTCCTTCTACTCGGGTGACAACGAGGTGGTCATCTTCTGGTCGACGGGCCGGGGTTGGGAGGTCAACCTGCTCGAGCCCCACACGTCGGCTCCCTTCACCGGCGCCGACGCCTACCGCGTTTTCGGCTTCCAGATCAGGTAGTCGAGGGACGGACCGATGACGGGCGGTGATCGGTCCCTCGGAGAGGGCCGACCGCCGGCCGCTCCCAGGGCCAGGGCCGTCCGTCCGTACGTCCGCGCGGGTGACGCCGTCGGTCCGCAGGCCGACGGAGAACTGGGCCGCCGGCAGTACCTGGGCGTGGACGCCGGGCATCGCGCCGGCTGTTTCAGCCGTCGACGTGCCCGTTCGGGCAGACTTGGCCAGGAACTGCCGTTCGAGCGGTCGTGCGCTCGCCGTGCCCCGAATGATCCCCCTCGTCTTCGTCGTGAGACGACGCGAGAAGGGGGGCGGGACGGGTGACGGCCCACCGCCCCGGCAGAGGTGGCGGGTCTTCGGGGCGCCTTCAGGGCGTATGTGGCCCACCTTCGCAAATATGCGCATGCCTGGAGAGAGGGTGCGGAATCACCTTTCAGTCCTCACG
>NZ_BAABCQ010000270.1:0-6290 GCF_039539045.1 Streptomyces marokkonensis | reverse complement strand
CTCTGTTCTGTCCAGCGGGTGGGCGATCGGCTGGCCGATCGCCCGGAGCCGGTTAGGCTCGGTCCCGCAGAGCCGCTGCGGTCCTGTGGGCCCGCGCGTCACACCTAAGCGTCACATTGAAGAAGGAGATGCTCGTGCCGTCCATCGACGTCGTCGTAGCCCGGGAAATCCTGGACTCCCGAGGCAACCCCACGGTCGAGGTCGAGGTCGGCCTCGACGACGGCAGCACGGGTCGTGCCGCCGTTCCGTCCGGCGCCTCCACCGGCGCCTTCGAGGCCGTCGAACTCCGTGACGGCGATGCGGGCCGTTACCTGGGCAAGGGCGTGGAGAAGGCCGTCCTCGCCGTCATCGAGCAGATCGGCCCGGAGCTCGTCGGCTACGACGCCACCGAGCAGCGCCTGATCGACCAGGCCATGTCCGACCTGGACGCCACCGACAACAAGGGCTCGCTGGGCGCCAACGCCATCCTCGGTGTCTCGCTCGCCGTCGCCCACGCCGCCTCCGAGGCCAGCGACCTGCCGCTCTTCCGCTACCTGGGCGGCCCCAACGCGCACCTGCTGCCGGTGCCGATGATGAACATCCTGAACGGCGGGTCGCACGCCGACTCGAACGTGGACATCCAGGAGTTCATGATCGCCCCGATCGGCGCGGAGTCCTTCTCCGAGGCCCTGCGCTGGGGCGCCGAGGTCTACCACACCCTCAAGAAGGTCCTGAAGAGCAAGGGCCTGGCCACCGGCCTCGGCGACGAGGGCGGCTTCGCCCCGAACCTCGGCTCGAACCGCGAGGCCCTCGACCTGATCCTCGAGGCGATCAAGGAGGCCGGCTACACCCCCGGCGAGCAGATCGCCCTCGCGCTCGACGTCGCCGCGTCCGAGTTCTACAAGGACGGCGTCTACACCTTCGAGGGCAAGGACCGCTCGGCCACCGAGATGACCGAGTACTACGCCGAGCTGGTCGAGGCGTACCCGCTGGTCTCCATCGAGGACCCGCTGTTCGAGGACGACTGGGACGGCTGGAAGGTGCTCACCGGCAAGCTCGGCGACAAGGTCCAGATCGTCGGTGACGACCTGTTCGTCACCAACCCGGAGCGCCTGGCCCGCGGCATCGAGGAGGACGCCGCCAACGCCCTGCTCGTCAAGGTCAACCAGATCGGTTCGCTGACCGAGACCCTGGACGCCGTGGAGCTGGCCCAGCGCAACGGCTTCAAGTGCATGATGTCCCACCGCTCGGGCGAGACCGAGGACGTCACCATCGCCGACCTGGCCGTCGCCACCAACTGCGGCCAGATCAAGACCGGCGCCCCGGCCCGCTCCGAGCGCGTCGCCAAGTACAACCAGCTGCTGCGCATCGAGGAGATCCTCGACGACGCCGCGGTGTACGCCGGCCGCAGCGCGTTCCCCCGGTTTCGCTCCGCGAACCAGTAAGCACAGCAAGGGCTGAGCGCCGCACTCGTAGTAAGCGTCGTACGTACGTCCCCGTACTCGGTCCCGTACCGTGTGCGGGGACGTACGCACGTGTGGACTGGAGGCGGGGACAGACATGGCGGTGAAGGACCGGGACCGTTTCTCCACCGCGACCAGGATCCGGATCATCGGGGAACAGACCGCGGCCCGGGTCTACCGCTCGCAGACCAAGCGCCAGGCCCGTCGTTCCCGGCTGACCGGCCGGGCCGCGCTGCTCGCGATGGTGCTCTGCTCGCTCGTCGTGGCGCTCGCCTATCCGATACGGCAGTACGTCGCCCAGCGCGCCGAGATCGCCGACCTCCAGCGGGAGCAGCAGGAGACCCGGGACCGGGTCGAGGACCTTCGCGACCTCAAGGCACGGTGGCAGGACGACGCCTACGCCGAGCAGCAGATCCGGCTGCGGCTGCACTACGTGATGCCGGGGGAGACGGGGTTCGTCGTCGTCGACCCGGACGCGGCCGAGCAGGCCCGTGCCGAGGGCGGCGCCGCCGACCGCCCCTGGTACCGGAACGTCTGGGACGGGGTCGACAAGGCCGACGCCGCCGTCCACCGGCGGTGACCGACCACGGCGGTGAACCGACCGCGGCGGCGGTGACCGACCACGGCGGTGAACCGACCGGGCCGGCGGGATGACCGACCACGCAGTGAACCGACCGGGCCGGCGGTGAGCCGTCCGGGCCGGCAGTGACTCAAGAGGAAGACCAGCAGAAGACAGTCATGCAGACTCCCCCGCCGACCACCCCGCGCACCGAGCCCACCGACGCGGACGTGGCGGCCTTCAAGCAGCAGCTCGGGCGGCCTCCGCGCGGCCTGCGCGCCATCGCGCACCGTTGCCCGTGCGGGCAGCCGGACGTCGTGGAGACGGCACCGCGGCTGCCCGACGGCACTCCGTTCCCCACGCTGTACTACCTGACGTGCCCGAGGGCGGCCTCCGCGATCGGCACGCTGGAGGCGAACGGCGTGATGAAGGAGATGACCGAGCGGCTGGCCACCGACCCGGAGCTGGCCGCCGCCTACCGCGCGGCGCACGAGGACTACATCCGGCGCCGCGACGAGATCGAGGAGCTGACCGGCTTCCCGAGCGCGGGTGGCATGCCGGACCGGGTGAAGTGCCTGCACGTGCTGGTCGGCCACTCGCTGGCGGCCGGTCCCGGTGTCAACCCGCTGGGCGACGAGGCGATCGCGATGCTGCCCGAGTGGTGGCGCAAGGGACCGTGCGTGACGGTCTCCGAGACCTGTGGGGAGGACGGCAAGTGACCCGTGTCGCCGCCATCGACTGCGGTACGAACTCCATCCGGCTCCTGGTCGCCGACGTCGACCCGGAGACGGGCGAGCTGACGGACCTGGACCGCCGCATGACCATCGTGCGGCTCGGCGAGGGCGTCGACCGCACCGGGAGACTGGCGCCCGAGGCGCTGGAGCGGACCTTCGCCGCCTGCCGCGAGTACGCCGGGATCATCGAGGAGCACGGCGCCGAGCGGGTGCGTTTCGTGGCGACCTCCGCCTCCCGGGACGCGGAGAACCGGGACGTCTTCGTGCGCGGGGTGCTGGACATCCTCGGCGTCGAGCCGGAGGTCATCACCGGCGACCAGGAGGCCGAGTTCTCCTTCACCGGCGCCACGAGGGAACTGAGCGGGCGGGACCACCTCGACAAGCCCTACCTGGTCGTCGACATCGGCGGCGGTTCCACCGAGTTCGTCGTCGGCGACGACCACGTGCGCGCCGCCCGCTCCGTGGACGTCGGCTGCGTCCGGATGACCGAGCGGCACCTGGTGCGCGACGGCGCGGTCACCGACCCGCCGACCGCGGAGCAGGTCACCGCGATACGGGCCGACATCGACGCGGCCCTGGACCTGGCCGGGGAGACCGTGCCGCTGGGCGAGGCGCGCACGCTGGTCGGGCTGGCCGGCTCGGTGACCACGGTGTCCGCCATCGCACAGGAGCTGCCCGAGTACGACTCGGCCGCCATCCACCACTCCCGCGTCTCCCGTGAGCGGGTCCGTGAGATCACCGACTGGCTGCTGCGCTCCACCCACGCCGAGCGCGCGGCCGTCCCCTCCATGCACCCGGGCCGGGTCGACGTGATCGCGGCCGGGTCCCTGGTACTGCTCTCGATCATGGAGCGGACGGGTGCGGAGGAGGTCGTCGTGAGCGAGCACGACATCCTCGACGGCATCGCTCACTTCACGGCGAGCGAGGTGCGTTGAGGGGCGGTGCCCGGCGGTCTCGGTGTCGGGTGGGGCGTCACAGGTTGCGGTAGACGTCCCGCCGGTCGCCCACTTTGACAACGAGAACGACGAGTTCACCATCGTTGATCTGGTAGGCGATCCGGTAGCTTCCGACCCGGAGCCGGTAGAGACCGGACGGGCCGGTGAGCTTCTTGACGTCGGCGTCCTGGCGGTACGGGTCGTCACCGAGTGAGGTCAGCGCGGTCAGGATGCACATGGCGTCGGGTCGGCTGATGGCCCGGAGTTGCCGCTGCGCGGCCGTGGTGAACCGGAAGGCGTACTTCACGCCGCCTCGCCGTCCCGCTCGGTGAACAGGTCCGCCAGCAGTTCCGCCATGGTTACGGTGCTGCCTCCGGCGGCCAGTACCGCTTCGGCCTCGCGCGCCAGCATCACGTCGGCCGCTTCCTCCAACGCTTCGAAGTCCGAGATCGGCACCACGGCGGCCACCGGGGCGCCATTGCGCGTGATGACGGTCGGGACGCCTTCTTCAGCCCGGTTGATGTGGTCGGCGAGGTGTGCGCGGGCTTCCCGCACGGTCACGGTGTTCTCACTCATGGAGTCAGTGTACGCGCAGGCGTGTACACGCGACATCTGTCGGGAGTCGCGTTCGTGAGCCGTGCCCGACGACATCGCGTGGTCGTTGGCCCAGGGGTCCTCGCGGTCGCGTTCTGAGCAGGACGGATGACGATTGAGCGGGCACGGAGGGCCCTTCGGGGCCCCTCGGTGACATCCTGTCGGGAAACTTCGTGAAGTTCTTCACAAGGAATCGGGCCCGGTCGGGCGAAGGAAGCGCGCCGGTTGACCCTTTTGGGGGTTCAACTGCCCTTTGAACGTGTTCAGGACGGTGTCCGGGAATCATCCCGGGCGGACGCTCCAGGAGCGTGGTCCACCGTCCCCAAAGGGGCGGAGGGGCAGCTCACGCGGCATTGACAACGGGGTGCGCCACACACTGGTTCCGTGTTCCACCATGATCTCCGTCACGTGAGCGGCGGATAGTAGCACAGCCACCACTGAAGCTTGTGAAGGGGCGCACGAACCACCCCCTTCAACCGGGTGGATACTCGATGGCATGAGCACCACGGAGCGTCCCAGGATCCTCGTAGTAGGCGGTGGGTACGTAGGCCTGTACGCAGCTCGACGCATCCAGAAGAAGATGCGTTACGGCGAGGCGACCGTCACCGTCGTCGACCCGCGGTCGTACATGACCTACCAGCCCTTCCTCCCCGAAGCCGCCGCCGGCAGCATCTCCCCGCGGCACGTCGTCGTCCCTCTGCGGCGCGTGCTTCCGAAGGCGGAGGTCCTCACCGGTCGGGTCAGCACCATCGACCAGGACCGCAAGGTCGCCACGATCGCCCCCCTGGTGGGCGAGGCGTACGAGCTGCCGTTCGACTACCTGGTCATCGCCATGGGCGCGGTCTCCCGCACCTTCCCGATCCCCGGCCTCGCCGAGCAGGGCATCGGCATGAAGGGCATCGAGGAGTCCATCGGCCTGCGCAACCACGTCCTGGAGCAGCTGGACAAGGCCGACTCCACCACCGACGAGGAGATCCGCCGCAAGGCGCTCACCTTCGTCTTCATCGGCGGCGGTTTCGCCGGCGCGGAGACCATCGGTGAGGTCGAGGACATGGCCCGCGACGCGGCCAAGTACTACAACAACGTCTCCCGCGAGGACATGCGCTTCGTCCTCGTGGACGCCGCCGACAAGATCCTCCCCGAGGTCGGTCCGAAGCTCGGCCAGTACGGCAAGGAGCACCTCGAGGGCCGCGGCGTCGAGGTCTACCTGTCCACCTCCATGGACTCCTGCGTCGACGGCCACGTGGTGCTGAAGAACGGCTTGGAGGTCGACTCCAACACCATCGTGTGGACGGCCGGCGTCAAGCCCAACCCGGCACTGGCCCGCTTCGGCCTGCCGCTGGGCCCCCGCGGCCACGTCGACACCGCGGCGACCCTCCAGGTCCAGGGCACCGACTACATCTGGGCCGCGGGCGACAACGCCCAGGTCCCGGACCTGGTCGGCCGCAAGGCCGGCAACGAGAACGCCTGGTGCCCGCCGAACGCCCAGCACGCGCTGCGCCAGGCCAAGGTCCTCGGCGACAACGTGATCTCCGGTATGCGGGGCTTCCCGCAGAAGGAGTACAGCCACGCCAACAAGGGCGCGGTGGCGGGCCTCGGCCTGCACAAGGGCGTCGCGATGATCGTCATGGGCAAGATGAAGATCAAGCTCAAGGGACGTCTCGCCTGGTACATGCACCGCGGATACCACGGTCTCGCGATGCCGACCTGGAACCGGAAGATCCGCATCTTCGCGGACTGGACGCTCGGCATGTTCCTCAAGCGCGAGGTCGTCTCCCTCGGCGCGATGGAGACCCCGCGCGAGGAGTTCTACGAGGCCGCCAAGCCGGCCCCGAAGGCCGCCGCGCCGAAGGCCGCCGACAAGAGCGAGAAGACCGCGGAGAAGACCGAGGCCAAGGCCTCCTGACCTCCGGTCACCCGCAGTCGTGGTTCCAGCGGTTCACCGAAGGGGCCGTCCGCCATCCGTGGTGCGGGCGGCCCCTTCGCATTGCGCCGACAGGGCGAAAAAACGCGTGGCGTGTACAGG
>NZ_BAABCQ010000269.1:0-6408 GCF_039539045.1 Streptomyces marokkonensis | reverse complement strand
AGTGTAGCTATTTCACTAATCAATGCACTCTATGCCAACATCAGCAACGTCCAACCCATGGGAAACACTCGCAAATCGGGTGTTTCTTCGCTGCGCTTTTGGAGAGCCTGTGCTCACTGTCGGTGACAAGTTCCCCGAGTTCGAACTGACCGCCTGCGTCTCACTGGAGAAGGGCAAGGAGTTCGAGACGATCGACCACAAGACCTACGAGGGCAAGTGGAAGGTCGTTTTCGCCTGGCCCAAGGACTTCACCTTCGTGTGCCCGACCGAGATCGCCGCCTTCGGCAAGCTGAACGACGAGTTCGCCGACCGTGACGCCCAGGTGCTCGGCTTCTCCGGCGACTCCGAGTTCGTGCACCACGCATGGCGCAAGGACCACCCGGACCTGACCGACCTGCCGTTCCCGATGATGGCGGACTCCAAGCACGAGCTGATGCGCGACCTCGGCATCGAGGGCGAGGACGGCTTCGCCAAGCGTGCCGTGTTCATCGTGGACCAGAACAACGAGATCCAGTTCACCATGGTGACCGCCGGCTCGGTCGGCCGGAACCCGAAGGAGGTCCTGCGGGTCCTGGACGCCCTGCAGACCGACGAGCTCTGCCCGTGCAACTGGAGCAAGGGCGACGAGACTCTCGACCCCGTCGCGCTGCTGTCGGGAGAGTGAACTGACATGTCCCTCGACTCCCTGAAGTCCGCCGTACCGGACTACGCCAAGGATCTGAAGCTCAACCTGGGCTCGGTCATAGGCAACTCCGACCTCCCGGCGCAGCAGCTGTGGGGCACCGTGCTGGCGACCGCCATCGCCTCGCGCTCCCCGATCGTGCTGCGCGAGCTGGAGCCGGAGGCGAAGGCCAACCTCACGCCCGAGGCGTACTCGGCCGCCAAGTCGGCCGCCGCCATCATGGCGATGAACAACGTCTTCTACCGCACCCGGCACCTGCTGTCGGACCACGAGTACGGCACCCTGCGCGCCGGTCTGCGGATGAACGTCATCGGCAACCCGGGCGTCGACAAGGTCGACTTCGAGCTGTGGTCCTTCGCGGTGTCCGCCATCAACGGCTGCGGCATGTGCCTGGACTCGCACGAGCAGGTGCTCCGCAAGGCCGGTGTGGACCGCGAGACGGTCCAGGAGGCCTTCAAGATCGCCGCCGTGATCGAGGCCGTCGGCGCCACGCTGGACGCCGAGGCGGTTCTTGCCGCGCAGTAAGCGCCGGTATGGCCGGTAGGACGGTAGCGTCCACTGCTCCGGTACGGGCAGTCCCGGGTGCCCTGCTACGCGGCACGCACAAAGCGGGCCCCGCTCACCGAAAGGTGGGCGGGGCCCGCTGCGTCGCTACGCCGAGGAGGTGCCCGGCGGTGGCTCGGTCTCCTTGGGCGTCGGCGGACGCTCCGTCGCCGAAGCCGCCGAAGCCGCCGAAGCCGCCGAAGCCGCCGAAGCCCCCGGAGCCCCCGGAGCCCCCGGAGCCCCCGGCGAGACGTCCGTCGACGTCGCGCCGCGCGGCTTGGGAGACTGCCGTACCGCGGCCTCACGGGAGTACGCCCGCAGGTAGCCCACGACGGTGTTCGCCACCGCCACCAGCGGTACGGCGACCACCGCGCCGCCGATGCCGGCCACCATGCCACCGGCGGCCACCGACAGCACCACCGCCAGCGGATGGACCCGCACCGCGCGCCCCAGGATGAACGGCTGCAGGATGTGGCCCTCGATCTGCTGCACCACCAGCACCACGACGAGCGTCATGACCGCCGCGAACATGCCCTGGGTCACCAGCGCCACGACGACCGCGAGCGCGCCCGACATCACCGCGCCGACGAGCGGGATGAAGGCGAACAGGAAGATGAACACGGCCAGCGGGACGGCCATCGGCACGTCCAGGAAGTAGATGCCGAGGCCGATGAAGATGGCGTCGATCAGCGCCACTATCACCGTGCCGCGCACATACGCCGTCAGCGTCCGCCACGCGCGCGGACCGGCACCGGCCACGGCCGGCCGGGCCGCCGCCGGCACCAGCTTCAGCGTCCAGCGCCAGATGCGCTTGCCGTCGTAGAGCAGGAGGAGCGTCGAGAAGGCGGCCAGCAGTATGCCCGTGAGCGCCTCGACGACGACGGTGACGCCCTCCAACCCGGCGGACGTTATCTGGTCGGTGTTGGCGCCGACCGCGTCACGCAGGTTCTTGGCGATCTCGTTGATCTGCTTGTCGGTGACGTGGAACGGGCTGTTGAGCAGCCAGTTGCGCAGTTCGTCGATGCCGTCCTGGACCTGGTCGGAGAGGTCGTCGATGTTCTCCATGACCTGCCAGGTGACGAACCAGCCGATCAGGCCCATCACCACGAACCCGAGGATCGCGGTCAGGGCGGTGGCCGGCCCTCGCGGCACCCCGTACCGGCGCAGCCACGCCACGGTCGGCTGGAGCAACGCCGTGATCAGCAGCGCGATTACGAACGCCAGCACCACCAGCTGTACGGCGCTGATGACCCGCATCAGCACCCACACGGTGCCGGCGAGGACCAGCAGTCGCCACCCGGCCTCCGCGGCGACCCGTACACCCCAGGGCACGGCCTGCGCCGGGTCGGGCCGGGCCTGAACCGCGGTCAGGAGATGCGCGGGGGTGTGTTCCGGGGAGGTGTCCTCCGGCGGCGACGGTACGTGGTCGGCGGCCGGCGCCGGTGTGTCGTCGCGGTCCTCTCCCCGTCCCTCCTCAGGCCGCTGGTCCAACCGCTCGCTCATCCGCGTCAGTCCGGCGCCGAGCCGGCCGAGCCACCCTGGCACTCGAGACATGATCCGTCCTCTTCCCCCGTCTCTCCTCACCACTCCCCCCCTGGAGTCGTTTCGGTCCGACCGTACATGGCGGGAGCGCGAAAGCCCCTCACCACAAGACGGTGAGGGGCTGCGCGAGGTTGAGCGGTGGACCGCGCCGGGCGGGCTCCCCGGC
Organism: Streptomyces marokkonensis; assembly: GCF_039539045.1. Classification (NCBI taxonomy): domain Bacteria; kingdom Bacillati; phylum Actinomycetota; class Actinomycetes; order Kitasatosporales; family Streptomycetaceae; genus Streptomyces; species Streptomyces marokkonensis. The sequence continues at coordinate 3,475 of NZ_BAABCQ010000269.1, read as the reverse complement.
AATGTCCGCTGCCGGGCTCCCGGGTGGGCTCAGTACCAGTGGTTGGCCTGCCAGAAGGTCCAGGCCTCGCACGGGCTGCCGTAGCGGCTGTCCATGTAATTGAGGCCCCACTTGATCTGGGTGGCCGGGTTGGTCCGCCAGTCGGCGCCGGCGGAGACGTACTTGCCCGCCGGGAGCGCCTGGAAGAGACCGTAGGCGCCCGAGGAAGGGTTGACCGCCTTGTAGTTCCAGTCGGACTCGTGGTCCACGATGTTGCTGAAGCACTGCCACTGGCCGCTGGGCACCATCTGGCGGGCCATCGACTGGATCTGGCTGATGCTGTAGGAGCTCTGGACGGAGAAGCTGGTGGCCTCCTCGCGCTTGGCGGCGCGGCTGGCCGCTTCCTTCGCCTCCTCGCGCTCCTTGGCCTCCGCGGCCGCCTGCTTGGCCTTCTCCTGCTTGGCCACGGCGGTGTCGGCGGCTGCCTTGCGGGCCGCCTCCTCGGCGTCCTTCTTGGCGCTCGCGTCCGCGGCGATGGCCTGTACGTCGGCCTGCTGCGTGAGGGACGCGGTCTGCACCTGCGCCTGCTCGCCCATGGGGATGTCCGCGAGCAGCGTCGTGCCGGCTGCCGTCGCTTCCGCGTCGTTGTTCTGCGCGGTGCTGCCCGACGCAACGCCGACGACGCTTCCGACTGCGGTGACCGCCGTGGCCGAGGCCACTGCGAATCCCCGGACCGAGATCCGGCTCACACGGTTTCCTTCCAGCATCGCCCGCTCCGGTGACCCTCGCGGACGCAATCGTGCCCCTGGCGCTGGCCTCCCCAACTACGGGTCACGGGAGGCACGGACCCGGTGGGCAACTCCCCGGCGGGGAGCGCCGCGTGGTGCTCGGGCGGCATACGACGCTGCTATGGAGTTGGAACTGGTGCTTCTGCGGCGCTGCACCGCTGGGGGCACAGCTGTGTCGTATGCGGGGCCTGACAGGAATGAGACTCTGCCGTAACCCGCCGGGGTGAGGCAATTCCGTGTCGCGTGTGAAAGCTCACATCCCGTTTGCCTCATTGGATTCTCGGAAACCCCCACACGCGAAGACGCCGCCCGACTAGGCTCTTCGCCTTCCGGGCGGCACCAACCGCCGGGTAACCGACCCGTGTCGGGTCGTACCTCTCAGCCCCCTCAGATGTGCCCGTCCTCCAGCATTTCGGTCACGAGCGCCGCGATCTGGGACCTCTCGGAGCGCGTCAGGGTGACGTGCGCGAAGAGCGGATGCCCCTTCAGCTTCTCGATGACGGCGACGACCCCGTCGTACCGCCCCACCCGCAGATTGTCCCGTTGCGCCACGTCATGGGTGAGTACGACCCGTGAGTTGGCCCCGATCCGGGACAGCACGGTCAGCAGCACGTTCCGCTCGAGCGACTGGGCCTCGTCCACGATCACGAAGGCGTCGTGCAGGGAGCGGCCGCGGATGTGGGTGAGCGGCAGGACCTCCAGCATCCCGCGCGCGGTGACCTCCTCGATGACCTCCCGGCTGGTGACCGCCGACAGCGTGTCGAAGACCGCCTGCGCCCAGGGGCTCATCTTCTCGGCCTCGGATCCGGGCAGATAGCCGAGCTCCTGCCCGCCCACCGCGTACAGCGGCCGGAAGACCATCACCTTCTTATGCTGCCGGCGCTCCAGCACGGCCTCCAGGCCCGCGCACAGCGCCAGCGCCGACTTGCCGGTGCCGGCCCGGCCGCCCATCGAGACGATCCCGACGTCCGGGTCGAGGAGCAGGTCGAGCGCGATCCGCTGCTCTGCGCTGCGGCCCTTGATGCCGAACGCCTCCCGGTCGCCGCGCACCACGCGGACACTGCCGTCGGGAGTGACCCGGCCAAGCGCCTTGCCGCGCTCCGACTGGATGGTCAGACCGGTGTGCACGGGCAGGTCGACAGCCTCCGGGACGTGGACCCTCCCCTCCTCGAAGAGGATGTCCACCTGCTCGCCGGGCAGCGTCAGTTCGGACATTCCGGTCCAGCCGGAGGCGTCCGTGATGGCGAGCTCGGCGCGGTACTCCTCGGCGAGCAGGCCGACGGACGACGCCTTGATCCGCAGCGGGAGGTCCTTGGACACGACGGTGACGTCGAATCCCTCCGCCTGGAGATTGCGGGCGACCGCGAGGATGCGGGAGTCGTTGTCCCCCAGGCGGTAGCCGGTGGGCAGCACGCTGGGGTCCGAGTGGTTGAGCTCGACACGCACGGTGCCGCCGAGATCCCCGATCGGAATGGGGGCGTCGAGGCGACCGTGCCGCACCCGGAACTCGTCGAGCAGGCGCAGGGCCTGCCGGGCGAAGTAGCCGAGCTCGGGATGGTGCCGCTTGGCCTCCAGCTCCGTCACCACGACGATGGGGAGCACGACCTCGTGCTCGTCGAAGCGGTTCAGAGCGTTCGGGTCGGCCAGCAGGACGCTGGTGTCGACAACATAGGTGCGCCTGTCGGGCTTGTGGCGCTTTGTGCTGGTCACCACGGAAGGACGTACCCCCTCGGAAGAGGTCGGGGAGCGACGGAGTGGACGCTGGGCCGGGAGGGCGGGAACGAGCCGGCCGGTCGGCGACCGCCATGCACTGGCGCGGGCCGCGAACCGGCCCTCCGCCGCGTCTTCCGTGCCATGACCGCACGGTGGAGCTGGTGCAAAGGGCCTCCCGGGCGGACGGCTCCGCGCCGTCCGCTGAGATACGACACCCGTGGTTCGGGTGTCGACCTGCTTGGCTTATGCCCTCGAACGAGCGCCGCCATGCCACGACACCGGACGACGCACCGGTGAACTCCTCATGACGGGCGCCCCGCGGGAAGCCCCGGCAGAACCGCGGCGGAAGGCTCGGGGGGAGGCTCCGTCGACGGACGGCACAGGCAGGCTCAGGCGGCGGACGGGTCGGGCGGGCTCCGTCGGTGGACCGCTCGGGTGGGCCGCTCCGGTGGGCCGCTCCGGCGGGAGACCGCTGCGGCGGGAGCGGCAGGCAGAGGGCGGGCCGGGAAGGCAGAAAAAATCGGGCCGGTCCGTGGGGGGGGGATACGGACCGGCCCGAGGGGGGGGTTCCACCATAACCCTTTGTAAGTGATGCTGCGCGCATCGGCGTGCCACAACTACTCTCCGGAATCGCCCGGCGACGCCCGGATGGCCGCGGAGGCACTCATTCCGCCCTGGATCATGGCGAGAACTCGGCGTATTCACAGGTCATTCACGAGTGACCGGCGTGCCTGGAGAGCCCAAGGGGGCGCTCGAAGCGAATTCGGAGTGGATCCGGAGTGGCTTGCACGCGCGCCGACGCTTGCGCGCCCGGATCGCCCTCGCTTCCCCCCACCGAGTGAACCCACCGGCGGACTTCCGCTTGACCAGGCACCGCGCAGCCCCCTCCACTGCGCGGTGCCACACGCACAGCTTTGCTTGCGCGAATTACCTGCTTCCGAACTTACGCGATCGGGCGGCCCGCTTTCGCCCCGAGAAGGACAACGATGAATAAC
>NZ_BAABCQ010000268.1:0-6539 GCF_039539045.1 Streptomyces marokkonensis | reverse complement strand
CGACTGCGCAGCCCGCACCAGACCCCACACCGCAGCACCCGCAAGATCAGACGGCCCAACCCCGTCCACACCCACCGCACCACACGTACGCACCACCAGACGCGACCCAGCAGCCCCCTCATCACTCAAGAACTCCCGCACCGCCCCCAACACCCCACACACCGTCTCCTCAACCCCACCACCACCGGAAACCGGCAACACCACCACATCACCCTCGACCCGCTCACCCACCGAAACCGGAGCCGGAACCCACTCCACCCCGAACAACGGACTGCCGACACCCCCCGCAACCGCCGCCAACCGCCCCTCGGACACCGGCCGCAACACCAACCCATCCACCCGCGCCACCGGCACACCCGCACCATCAGCAACACTCACGGACACCGCACCCGAACCCGCCGGAGCCAGCCGCACCCGCAACACCGACGCACCCCGCGCCACCAACGACACACCCGACCACGAGAACGGCAGACTGCTCCCTTCAGAGCCGCCCAACCCACTCACACCCACCACATGCAACGCCGCGTCGAACAGCGCCGGATGCAGCCCGAACGCACCCGCCTCCGCCAACACCTCACCCTCAAGACCGACCTCGGCGAACACCTCGTCCCCACGCCGCCAAGCAGCCCTCAACCCCCGGAACGACGACCCGTACTCGATTCCTGCGGCCGAGTACTCCTCGTACAGATTCGACACATCCACAGGCTCCGCCTCCGCGGGCGGCCACGCCTCCGGCATCGCCTGGGCGACCCGCGGCTCCTCGCTCGTCAGTTCACCCACCGCGTGGCGCGCCCATACCGCGCCGACGTCGCCGTCCTCGGCGCGCGAGTGCACGCTCACTGCGCGGCGGCCCGCCCCGTCCGCTGCCCCGACCACCACCTGCACCTGCACTCCGCCCCGCTCCGGCACCGCCAACGGCGCCTGCAGGGACAGCGTGTCGACGCGCGGGCAGCCGATTTGCTCACCGGCGCGCAGCGCCAGTTCCACGAACGCCGTTCCCGGCAGCAGGACCGTACCGTGCACCGCGTGGTCGGCCAGCCAGGGGTGGGTGTGGAGGGAGAGCCTGCCGGTCAGGATCAGCCCGTCGTCGGCCCCTGCCGGGTCGCCCGCCCGGTCCGCCACGGTCACGAGTGCGCCGAGCATCGGGTGGTCCGCCGCACCGAGGCCCAGTTGGGCGGCCGCGTCCCTGCCCTGCGCGGGGCCCGCGGCCGCCTTGGGCCAGTAGCGCTCGCGCTGGAAGGCGTACGTGGGGAGTTCCACCTGCCGTGCTCCGGAGAACAGGCCGGTCTCCCGCCACGGGGTGCCGATGCCGCGAACCTGAAGATGTGCCAGCGAGGCCAGCAGCCGCTCTGCGCCGCCGTCACGCCTGCGCAGCGTACCGAGAGCAGCTCCGGGCACGCCCTCGGCCTCCAGCGTCTGCTCGACGGCCATCGACATCACCGGATGGGCGCTGACCTCGACGAACAGTTCCAGCTGGTCCTCCAGGAGGGCCCGGGTCACCTCGTGGAAGCGCACCGGCCTGCGGGTGTTCTCGTACCAGTAGGCGGCGTCGAGCGGCTCGTCCGCGCGGACCGGGCGTCCGGTGACCGTCGAGTACATGGGAATGCGGGGCGCGGCCGGGTGCACGAATCCCAGGACCTCTTCGAGTTCTTCCTTGAGGTCCTCCACCAGCGCGCAGTGCGTCGGCACCGTGCCCGCCACACCGCGGGCACGCAGGCCGCGGGCCTCACACGCGGCCATCAGTTCGGCCAGTGACGCGTCGTCGCCCGCCACCGTCGTCAGCCTCGGGCCGTTGACTCCCGCCGAGGTGAGCCGCCCCGTCAGGCCCTTCAGCAGGTCCTCGACCTCGTCGGCCGGTGCCGCCACGGAGACCAGCGCGCCACGCCCCACCAGGCGCCTGGCCAGAACCTCGCTGCGCACGGCGATCAGACGGGCCGCGTCCTCCAGGGTCAGCGCGCCGGCCACGCACGCGGCGGCGATCTCTCCCTGGCTCGATCCCACGACCGCGTCGGGCTCCACACCGTACGAGCGCCACACCGCGGCCAGGGACACCATGACCGCCCACAGCGCGGGCTGGACCACCTCAAGCCGCGCGAGGGCGGCCTCGTCGCTCAGGACCTCACGCAGCGACCAGTCCACGTGCGGGGCGAGCGCCGCCTCGCACGCCGCCATCGACTCCGCGAACACCGGGGACTCGGCCATCAGCTGTACGCCCATGCCAACCCACTGGGCGCCCTGTCCCGGGAACACGAACACCAGACCGCGCCGCGGGCTCTCCGTACCGACCACCACGTCGGACGCCTGCGCGCCCTGTGCGAGGGCCGCGAGGCCCGACAGCAGTTCCTCGCGTCCGGTGCCCACGACCACGGCCCGGTGCGGCAGTGCCGAGCGCGTCGCGGCCAGCGACCATCCCACGTCCACCGGCGACAGTTCGTCCCGCTCGCCGACGTACGACAGCAGCCGGGCCGCCTGTCCGCGCAGCGCGGCGGCCGACTTGGCCGACACCAGCCACGGGACCACGCCGTCCGCCGGTCCGGCCGACTCGGTCACGTCCGTCTCGGTGGGGGCCTCCAGGACTACGTGGGCGTTGGTGCCGCTGATACCGAAGGACGACACGCCCGCCCGTCGGGGGCGGGGCAGTGCAGGCCAGGGGCGGGGCTCCGTGAGGAGTTCGACCCCACCCGCGGACCAGTTCACTTCATGGGTCGGCTCGTCCACGTGCAGGGTGCGCGGCAGCACACCCTCGCGCAGCGCCATCACCATCTTGATCACGCCCGCCACACCGGCGGCCGACTGGGTGTGGCCGATGTTGGACTTCACCGAACCGAGCAGCAGGGGGCGTTCGGCGGGACGGTCCTGCCCGTACGTCGCGATCAGGGCCTGCGCCTCGATGGGGTCGCCGAGACGGGTGCCGGTGCCGTGCGCCTCCACCGCGTCGATGTCCGCCGCCGACAGGCCGGCGTTCGCCAACGCCGCTCGAATGACGCGCTGCTGGGAGGGACCGTTCGGGGCCGAGAGGCCGTTGGACGCGCCGTCCTGGTTCACCGCGGAGCCCCGCATGACGGCCAGGACGCGGTGCCCGTTGCGCCGGGCGTCCGAGAGCCGCTCCAGGACCACCACGCCCACACCCTCGGCGAATCCGGTGCCGTCGGCCGCCGCCGCGAACGCCTTGCAGCGACCGTCCGTCGACAGCGCCTGCTGCCTGCTGAACTCACTGAACATGCCCGGCGTGGACATCACCGTCGCGCCGCCGGCCAGCGTCATCGAGGCCTCGCCCGAGTGCAGGGCCTGGGCGGCCAGGTGCATCGCCACGAGCGAGGAGGAGCACGCCGTGTCCACCGTCACAGCGGGGCCTTCGAACCCCAGGGTGTAGGCCACGCGGCCGGAGATGACGCTGGACGCGTTCCCGGTTCCCGCGTAGCCCTCGACGTCCGCCCCCGTCTGTGCCAGGAGCATGCCGTAGTCCTGGCCGCCCGCGCCGAAGAACACCCCGGCGCGGCTGCCCTTCAGCGTGTCCGCGTCGATGCCCGCGTGCTCCAGCGCCTCCCAGGAGGTCTCCAGGAGCAGCCGCTGCTGCGGGTCCATGGCCAGCGCCTCACGCGGGCTGATCTCGAAGAAGGCCGGGTCGAACTCGCCCACGCCGTCCAGGAATCCGCCCTCGCGGACGTACGAGGTGTAGCTCTGTGAGAGCTCCGCGTCGTACAGCGACTCCAGGTCCCAGCCACGGTCCGCGGGGAACTCCCGGATCGCGTCGCCGTCCGCCGCGAGCAACCGCCACAGGTCTTCGGGGGACTCGATCCCGCCGGGGAAGCGGCAGCTCATGCCGACGACCGCGATGGGGTCGTCGACCGCGGCCGTGGCAGTCGCCCTGGTCTCGGCCGTCGCAAGGGCCCGGGAGTCGGTGTTCCCGTCGGCCCCCGTGCCGGCGCCCATGAGTTCGCCGAGGAGGTGATCGGTCAGGGCGAGGGCGCTGGGGTGGTCGAAGACGAGGGTGGCCGGGAGGGTCAGACCGGTCGCCTTCGCCAGGGAGTTGCGCAGATCCACGGCGGTGACGGAGTCGAAGCCCAGGGTCTTGAACGCCTTCTTCTCCCCGACGGCGTCCGCCGTCGAGTGCCCGAGGACCGCGGCGGCGTGCTCACGCACCAGTGCGAGGATCCGGGTCGACTGCTCCGCGCGCGACAGCCCGGCCAGGCGCCGCGTCAGCGCGGAGGGCGCGTCCGCGCGCTCCGTGTCCCGGTCGGCGTCCCGCAGCAGTTCCCGCACTTCCGGCAGGTCCGACAGGAGCGGGCTCGGCCGGGTCGCCGTGTACGCCGTGTGGTATCGGTCCCAGCGGATGTCCGCCACCGCGCTGTAGCTTTCCCGGTGGTCCAGGGCCCGGCCGAGCGCGAGCACGGCCAGCCGCGGGTCCATCTCCGGTACGCCGTGTCTGCGCGCCATGTCGCCGATGCCGCCCTCGGCCATCCCGCCCTGGTCCCACGGCCCCCAGGCCACCGACAGCGCGGGGAGTCCCTGGGCACGCCGGTACTGCGCGAACGCGTCCAGGAAGGCGTTGCCCGGCGCGTAGTTACCCTGGCCCGAGGCACCGAGCGTGCCCGCGAGCGAGGAGAACAGGACGAAGGCCGACAGGTCGAGCCCCGCCGTCTCCTCGTGCAGGTACCACGTCGCGTCGTGCTTGACCCGCAGCACCCGGGCCACCTGCGCGGGCGTCAGCGAGGCGATGAGCGCGTCGTCGAGGACGGCCGCGGTGTGGAAGAGGGCGCCGACCGGCTCGTCCCGGCCCGCGTCCGCGAGCATGGCCCGCACGGATTCGCGCTCGCCCAGGTCGTGGGCGAGCACCCGTACCCGGGCCCCGGACACGGTGAGTTCCTCGACCAGCTCGGCCGCGCCCGGCGCCGCCGCACCGCTACGGGAGACCAGCGCCACCGAGGTCGCGCCCCGCTCCACCGCCCAGCGGGCCACGTGCGCCCCGAGCGCCCCGGTGCCTCCGGTGATCACCACGGTGCCGGTCGGGGTCCAGCAGTGTGCGCGGTCCGCCGACGGGGCGTGCATGAGCCGCCGTGCCAGTACTCGGGTTCCGCGGACCGCGACCTGGTCCTCGCCCCGGACCTCCGGGGAATCCGGCCCCGGGCCTGCCAGCACTCCGGCCACCCGGCGCCAGCAGGCCGGGTCGCGCTCGGCGGGCAGGTCGACCAGACCGCCCCAGCGGCGCGGGTGTTCGAGTGCGGTGATCTGGCCGAGCCCCCACACCGTCGCCGCTCCCGGCGCACTCACCGCGTCGTCGGCACCGGTCGAGACCGCGCCCCGCGTTGTGCACCACAGCGGTGCTTCCAGTCCGGCGTCGCCGAGCGCCTGCACCAGGTTGAGGGTGCGCTGCGCGGCTCGGGAGCCGAAGGCAAGCTGCTCGGGCGCCGACTCCAGTACTGGCACCTCCACGGGATCCGGTGCGAAGTTCGCCGACAGGAGGGAGACCACGCCTTGTACGCCGCCGTCCACTGCGGCCGCAAACTTGCCGAGCTTGTCAGCTAGTTCAGCCCTTCCAGTGTTGTCCCGCACGGCAATCCGCACGGGGGCCGCTCCTGCGGCCTCCAGCGCGGCAGCAAGCCCGGCCGCGTCGTCGGACGCACCACGGGGGCCTTCGGCGCTTTCGATTCCTTCGGTCCCTGGGGTGCTTACGGGTCCTTGGGCGCCCTCGGGCTCGACTACGAGCCAAGTGCCGGAGAGCCGTGCCCCGAGCCGCTCCGGCACGGGCATCCAGCCGATGCCGTAGCGCCAGGAGTCCACCACCGAGTCGTCGGACCTGCGCCGCCGCCAGGCCGCCATCGCCGGCAGCAGGGTCTCCAGCGACGCCTGGCCGTCGACGTCCAACTCCGCCGCCAGACCGGCGGTGTCGCCGCGCTCGACGACCTCCCAGAACGTGCTGTCGACCGCGACTCCGGCCGACGGTGCCGCATCGACACCTGCCCCCGGCCGCGCGGACGGGTCCGACCAGAACCGCTCGTGCTGGAACGCGTACGTCGGTAGCTCCACCCTCGCCACCGCGGCCTCCCCCGGCTTCCGCGCCTCCGTCGTCGCCGGGGTGGACCGCGGGGTCCAGTCGACGTCGACACCGCCGACGAACGCCTCACCCGCCGACAGCAGGAACCGCCCGAGCCCTCCCTGGTCGCGGCGGAGCGTGCCCACCACGACGGCGTCCCCGCCCAGCCCGTCGGCGACGGCGGCGGTCAGCACCGGGTGCGGGCTGATTTCGATCACGGCGTGCGTGCCGTCTTCGGCCGCGGCAGCGACCGCCTCGGCGAACCGGACGGTCCGGCGCAGGTTGCGGTACCAGTACGCGGCGTCCATCTCCAACGTGTCCAGTAGCTCGCCGGTGACGGTCGAGTACAGCGGCACGTCCCCACGCCTGGCCTCCACCTTCCCCAGCGCACCGAGCAACTCGGCCTCCACGGCCTCTACTTCAGCACTGTGAGAGGCGTAGTCCACCGCGACCCGGCGCGCCCGAACACCCAGCCGCTCACACACCACCTGCAACTCGTCCAGAG
>NZ_BAABCQ010000267.1:0-6557 GCF_039539045.1 Streptomyces marokkonensis | reverse complement strand
CGTTAAGGAGTCTCGTTCCGTAATGGAGCCTCCCAGTACCGGCCGTGCCATGGCCGGCCCGCAGTTCCCCCTGTACGCGCGTGCGCGGTATACGCGTGAGGGAAGCGGGGTGGCACGGTGACCGAGGTCCTGCTGCTCCTGCTGGCCCTCCTTCTCACCCTGGCCTGCGCCGTCTTCGTCGCGGCCGAGTTCTCTCTCACCACCGTCGAGCGCGGTGACCTGGAGCGTGCCGCCGAGTCCGGCGAGCGCGGTGCCGACGGTGCCCTGAAGGCCGTCCGCGGCCTGACCCTCCAGCTCTCCGGCGCCCAGCTCGGCATCACCGTGACCTCACTGGTCATCGGCATGCTGGCCGAACCGTCGCTGGCCGTGCTGCTGCGTGGCCCGCTGGAGGCGATCGGCCTGGGCGGCGCCGCCTCGACGGTGGCGACCGTGCTCGGCGTGGTCGTCTCCACCATCGTCCTGATGGTCATCGGCGAGCTGGTCCCCAAGAACTGGGCGATCTCCCGCCCGCTGGCCGTCGCGAAGGTCGTCGCGGGCCCGCAGCGCGGCTTCACCACCGCGTTCGGCCCCTTCATCCGGCACCTGAACAACACGGCGAACCGTTTCGTACGCCGCTTCGGCCTGGAACCGGCCGAAGAGCTGGCGTCCGCCCGCAGCGCCGAGGAACTGGTCGCCCTGGCCCAGCACTCGGCCGCCGAGGGCGCCCTGGAGGCCGACTCGGCGGAACTCTTCGTCCGCACCCTGCACCTGGGCGAGCTGACCGCGGAGAACGTCATGACCCCGCGGGTGGACGTCAAGGCGCTGGAGGCCCACGCCACCGCCGCCGACGCCGCGAACCTCTCGCACGCCACCGGCCTGTCCCGCTTCCCGGTCTACCGGGACAGCCTGGACGAGGTCATCGGCACCGTGCACATCCGCGACGTCCTGGCCCTGGAGCCGGACCGGCGCACCGTCACGCCCGTCACCGAGCTGGCCACCGCGCCGCTCCTGGTGCCGGACAGCCTGCCCGCAGACCGCCTCCTGGAGCGCATGCGAGCGACTCGCACCATGGCCGTCGTCATCGACGAGTACGGCGGTACGGCGGGCGTGGCGACCGTCGAGGACATCGTGGAGGAGGTCGTCGGCGAGGTCCGCGACGAGCACGACCCGGTCGAGATACCCGACCTCCTGCCCGCCCCCGCCGCGGCGGACGGCCGCGTGGCCTGGGACGCCGACGGCTCGCTCCGCCTGGACCGGCTCGCCCGGATCGGCCTGACCGCGCCGGACGGGCCGTACGAGACCCTGGCCGGCCTGGTCGCCACCCATCTGGCACGCATCCCCGCCAAGGGCGATGTCGTCGAGCTGGACGGCTGGCGCCTGGACGTCCTCGACATCGACCACCACCGCGCCGACCGCCTGCGGGTCACCGCGCCCGTGCCGGCCGGTGTGCCGGCCGGACAGCCGGAGCACGAGCAGCGGGAGCGCAGACGGCCGGAGCACGAGCAGCGGGAGCGCAGACGGCCGGAGCACGAGCGGCCGGAGCACGAGCGGCCGGAGCACGAGCAGCGGGAGATGGCCCGATGACCGCCGTACAGCTCTTCATCGGCGCCCTGACGCTGCTGACCAACGCGTTCTTCGTCGGCGCCGAGTTCGCCATGATCTCGGTGCGCCGCAGCCAGATCGAGCCGCGCGCGAAGACGGGCGACAAGCGCGCCCGGATGACCCTGTGGGGCCTGGAGCACATCTCCGCGATGATGGCCACGGCCCAGCTCGGCATCACCGTCTCCTCCCTCGTGCTCGGCGCGGTCGCCGAACCGGCCATCGCGCACCTGATGGAGCCGGTGTTCGAGGCGGTCAGCATGCCGCACGCGCTGGTCCATCCGATCGCCTTCGCGATCGCCCTGGCCGTCGCCACCTATCTGCACATGCTGATCGGCGAGATGATCCCGAAGAACATCGCGCTGGCCGCCCCGGCGACCACCGCGCTGGTCCTCGGCCCGCCGCTGGTCGCCCTGACCCGGGCCCTGAAGCCGTTCGTCTTCGGCATCAACGCCTTCGCCAACACGCTCCTCAAGCTGCTGCGGGTGGAGCCGAAGGACGAGGTGGAGGCCGTCTTCACCGACGACCAGCTGGCCCGCATGGTCGTCGATGCCAGCGAGGCCGGACTGCTCACCCCGGCCGACGGCGAGCGGCTGCGCGACGCGCTGGAACTGGGCACCCGTCCGGTCGGCGAGATCCTGGTCCCGGCGCAGAAGATGCGCACGGTCGGCCACACGGTCACCCCGGCGGAGCTGGAGCGCATGGCCGCCGAGGCGGGCTACTCCCGCTTCCCGGTCACCGGTCCCGGCGGCACCGTCCTCGGTTACCTGCACATCAAGGACACCCTGGGCCTCACCGACCGCGACCGCCCCTTCCCGCGCGCGACCCTGCACCGGGTCACGCGGGTCCGCATCGACACCCCGCTCGACGACACCCTCACCGCCCTGCGCACCGAGGACAGCCACCTGGCCGCCGTCACCGGCGAGACCGGCGCGGTCCTGGGCTTCGTGACGATGGAGGACGTCCTGACGGAACTGGTGGGCCCGACGACACCGGTGGCGTGACCCCGGACCCCGGGAACCTCCGCACGACCATGGGCGTCTCCCACAGCGACATCGCTGCGGGAGGCGCTCATGGCCATGGTCGGCCTGTTCTGGATCACCGAGGACCACGTGTACGTGGGCGCCGCGCCCACCGGTACGGCGTCCGGAGTACGGCTGGCCAAGGACGGGGTCGAGATCCTCGGGCTCGGCCGGGTCCGGTCCTGGGGCTGGGACGAGGTCCGCGGCATCGACGTACGTGACGTGGCCGTGCGCTCCCCGGCGCGACGGCTGGCCTCGATGGCGTTCGACTCGCTGGTCGTCCTGGTCACCGGCGACGGCGAGCACCCGCCGGCCTTCACGGTGCGGGTGGAGACCGAGGCCGACGGCACGGTCGAGGCCGACGCCCTGGCCGCCGTCCCCGGCGGCATCCACACCCCGGACGAGTACGACCTCTCCCGCGCCCTCCTCGCCCGCCTCGTCTCCGGCGCCACCCCCGTCGAGGACCTGCTCGTCCGGCGCCGGGACGAGCCCGAGGACGTCGCCCCGACCAGGGACGAGCGACTGGCCCTGCTGCGACAGTGGACGACGGCCTCCGTCTGACCCGGCGCGGTTTCATCCGAAGGAGTCGCACCGCACCCCCGAGGGAAGGGACCCGTACATGCACAGGAGTCGTGCGTACGCCGTCATCATCGACACGCCCGAGGCCGAGGCCGCCAGGGCAACGGACTTCTGGTCGGCGGCTTTCGGCGTCGACGCCGAACCGTTCGCACCGCAGCCGCAGTTCACCACCCTGCACGAGGCCCTGCCGGGACTGGTCACCGCCGTTCAGGCCGTCGACGACGCGCCTCGTATCCACCTGGACATCGAGACCGACGACGTCGAGGCGGAAACCGCGCGCCTGACCGCTCTGGGCGCGGAGCAGGTCTCACAGTGGCAGGAGTGCCACGTGCTACGCGTACCCGGGGGCCACCTGGTGTGCGTCCTGCCGGTGGAGAGCGACCCCGAAGTCTTCCAGGCACGTGCCACCGTCTGGCCCTGACGGCGACAGGCCGGCCACGTCGCACCGGAGTCCGGAGCAGGGCGTCGGCACGACCGTGACCGCAGTGGTCATCGACGGCCCCGCAGACCGCGCAGGACGAGGGTGCCGGCGGCGAGCACGGTGACCACACCGCAGGCCAGGTGCACCAGGGTGTCGGCACCGGCGAGGGAGGCGACCATGTTGGCGACCACGCCGACCACGACGACGGCCCACAGCAGCGTACGCAGGACGTCCCCGCTGGAGACCGCGTCCGGGCCCTCGACGGGGGTGTGGGGCGGGGTGGTGCTCAGGCGGTAGGGGTCCTGATACGTCATGGCGGCCTCCTCCGGGAACGCGCTCTCGATCCGCCACCGACGCTATGGAGCCGGGCCCCCTCCGGCCGATCCCGTGGGCCGCCCGGTCCGAGGTACAGCAGGCTGTACTTTCCGGTTCCGCACCCCGTGCGGCGGCGTCGTGCGGCATAGGGTCGGGCACGCCGGAGTGCGGCGAGCGGCTCGGAGGGAGGCTCCTGGGCTGCCGCTGAGCCGCCCCGCGTCACGGCGCCGGCAGCCGCAGGGCGAGGAGGGCGATGTCGTCGGTGCTGCCGGGCGGCATCCGGGCCAGCACCTCGTCGCACAGCGTGTCCAGTGGCTCGTGGGCGAGCGCGAGGGCGTTGCGGCGCAGCCGGCCGAGGCCGGTGTCCAGGTCGCTGCCCGGTACCTCGACCAGCCCGTCGGTGTAGAACAGCAGCGTGGAACCCGGCGGCAGCGGCACCGTGGGGTCCGGTCGGTGGCCGTCGGTGCCCAGGCGGGCGCCGAGCAGCAGACCCTGCCCTTCCTCCAGGTAGCGGGCGTCTCCCTCCGGGGACAGCAGGAGGGGCGGCGGGTGCCCGGCGCTGGTCCACCGCAGGGTCCACGGGCCGGTGGGCGGGCCTTCGACCCGGGCGAGGACGAGGGTGGCCATGGAGACGGTCGTGATGGCGGGCAGGGCGTCGTCGAGGCGGTCGACGACGACGCCGGGTGGTTCGGTGTGGTCCCAGGCCAGTGAGCGCAGGATGCCGTGCAGCTGGGCCATGCCCGCGGCGGCCGTCAGGTCGTGGCCGACCACGTCGCCGATGACCAGTGCGAGGGCGCCGTCCTTCAGCTCGAAGGCGTCGTACCAGTCACCGCCCACCTGCGAGCCGGCCGGGGCGGGCTGGTAGCGGGCGGCCAGCCGCATACTGCCGTGCTGGGGCAGCGGGGCGAGCAGGTTGCGCTGCATGGCCTCGGCGACGGCGCGCTGACGCCCGAACCGGCGCGCGTTGTCGATGACCCGCCCCACCCGGCGACCGATGTCGCCCACCACCTCCAGATCCTCCGCGTCGAAGGGATGCGCCAGGTTGGTGCGCACCAGGGTCAGGGCGCCGGTGACCTGCCGCTGGGTGCCCAGCGGCACCGTGAGGACGGACGTCGCGCCCACGGACCGCAGGAAGTCGCTGTGCCCGGCGGCGAGCGGGGACTCGGGCCCGATGGCCGTCTCCTGCCACCCCCGCAGCACGGGCTCGCCCCCGTTCAGCACCCGCTCCAGCGGCGACAGGCCCGCCGTACCGGTCGCCGGGAGCGGGCCGTGCCAGTCCTCCCGAGCCGTGTCCCTGCCCGCGGGCCCGGTCACCGCCACCCGGTGGACCTGTCCGGAGTCGGCCAGGAGGTCCACCGCCGCCCAGTCCGCCAGCCGGGGCACCAGGAGGCGGCCCAGCCGGGCCAGGGCCTCGTCGGTCTCCAGCGTCTGCCCCAGTACGTCCGTGATCTCCGTGACCAGCGTCAGGCGCTCGGTGAGGTCCTCCAGGGCGCTGGTGTAGGCGGCGCGCTCCCGGCGCGTCCCGCGGTCTGCCGCGGTCTCGGCCGCGGTCCGGGCCGCGGAGTCGGTGTCGGTGTCGGTGTCGGTGTCGGTGAACAGTACGGCGATGCCTTTCAGGGACCCGTCGTCCGTCAGCGGGGACGCGGACCAGGACACCGCGGCCAGACCGCCGTCGCCCCGCAGGTAGCGGTCGCTCTCGCCGCGCGTGGCGGCGCCCCGGGCCAGCGCCTGGAGCAGCGGGCACTGGTCCCGCGGGATCCTGCCGCCGTCCGGGCCCCGGTGGAGCAGGTCATGGAAGTCCGCACCGCGCATCGTCACCGCGGGGCGGCCCAGCAGCAGCTCGGCGGCCCGGTTGACCTCGACGATCCGCCCGGCCGTGTCCATCACGGCCAGGGCGGTGCCCAGCTGCTCGGCCACCCGCGGCCAGAAGTCCGGTTCCGCGGCCCACCGCCGTCCCGCTTCTTTCGCACCGGGCCCCACACCGTTCGCCACGTCGCCCCTCCAGTCACACCACCAGTGGTGGTCCGATGGTCCCGGACCCGAGCCCGGCCGCACCGCCGACACCCGGCAGACACCCGGCAGACCCGCCGACACCCGCCGACACCCGCCGTCACCAATCCGTCGGCTGCCCCGGCACGACCGCCGGAACCCTGCGGATATACGTTCGCCGCAGCAGGTATCCGACGGGCGCGACTAGAGTTCAGGTGCGGGGGAACCGGATTCCCTGCGGCGGGCCGTGTCCCCAGCGGTCCGCAGGAAGGTACGCATGCCCTCGGAGAGCAGGCTGAACGCCGAAGGTCGGCCGCAGGCCGCCGACCGGCTCGACGACGACCAGTACCCGGCGTACACCATGGGCAGGGCGGCCGAGCTGATCGGTGCCACGCCCGGTTTCCTCCGCGCCCTCGGTGAGGCGAGGCTGATCAGCCCGACGCGTTCGGAAGGCGGACACCGCCGCTACTCGCGCCGGCAACTGCGCCGCGCCGCGCGCGCCCGTGAGCTGGTCGACCAGGGAACGCCCATCGAGGCCGCCTGTCGTATCGTCCGCCTGGAGGACGACCTGGAGGCGGCACTGCGCATGAACGAGGAGCTCCGCCGCGAGGCCGAACGTCCGCCCGGCGGGAACGGAGAACGGCGCGGCGAGT
>NZ_BAABCQ010000266.1:0-6557 GCF_039539045.1 Streptomyces marokkonensis | reverse complement strand
TTTAGAGCCGCATTCGGGGCTCGTTTTTCTTCTGCTTAGGTTTGTTCTCGGGAGGTGTGTGTGGGAGCTGATGGCATGGGACGGAACTCTCATCGCCGTCACCACACCCGCGTCTGACCCGCTCTCGTTCCGGACTCGTTGCCAGTGCCGCAGAGCCCTCACGCGACGCGCTGGCCCAAGCCGTCCTGACCCCGAGGCGGGACTCTGATCGAGCGCCTCGCGGCGCTCGGCCTGCGGGTGTCGGCAGCGCAGCTGGAGCGGTGACGGGCGGCGGGACTGCTGCCCGGGCACGCACGGCGGTGGCTGGGGCGCGGGCGCGGTTCGATGTCGGTGCTTGCCGAGGAGACGGTGGCCGTCGCGGCAGCGCTGGGGCGGCATGCGCGGCCGGGGCGGGATCTGCGGTGGACGGTGATCGCCTGGTACGCCGAGGCCGGACTTCCCGCCGGGCCAGGGGAGTTGGCGGTGCCCGAGCCGCCGTGGCCGGCCGTGCGGGAGTCGCTGTTGTGGGCGGTCTCCCGCTCGCGCGCCCAGCACCTGGTGGTGCGGGCCCGTACGGCGGGCGGCGGGGGGGCGCAGGACGCCTTCTACGCCGAGGCCGGGCGGGTGGCGGGGCGAGGTCCGGCCGGGCTGCCGCACCCGGACGAGGTGCGGCGGCTGGTGGTCGACGACCCTGGGGGCGCGTGGGACCGGGGACCGGGGCCCGGAGCGCGGGCAGCGGCGCGCGGTGATGCATCTGGCCGCGGCCGCCGGGATGGGGGCCGCGGAGGTCGGCAGTGAGGTCCTCGTGGAGGCGCTCGCCGCACTGATGCCCGGCGTGGACTGGGCGCCGGTCGCCGAGTCCACGCAGCAGGCCGAGCGCGAGGGCACTCTGGAGAGCTGGCTTGAGGCGGGGACACTCGTTGACCCGCTCGCCCGCCTCCGGGCCGCCGGCGAGGAGGAGATGACTGCGGCGCGCAGTGTGGCACGAATCCTCAACCTGGTCGGCTTTCTGTACGTGATGCACGGGCTGCTGATGCCCGACAACCCCTTCCTCGCCCGCCTGCGGGCGAGGATCGACGAGTCCGGGTTCGCCCTGGTTGTCTCCCAGCTCGTCCCTCAGATGGCCAGCCCGTCCGGTGTCCCCCACGCGCTGGCGATGTGCCTGTCGCCCGAGATCGCCGTGGTCGCCGCCTTGTTGGAGGAGCTGATCGACGAACAGGCCGGCGCCGGACAGGGGCTGCTGTCGCTGCCCGGGGCCGAGGAGGGCGGGGCCGGGGCATTCAAGCAGACCTGGATCGACCGTCTCCACGAACTCCGCGACCGCGGCCTCGACAGCGTCGGCGAGGGCGGCGGCCCCGGCTCGGCCGTCACTGCGGTCCCCGAGCCCTGACGACCTTGTGCCGAACGCGCCGAGCACGCCCTGCTGGCCGCGTGGCTGCCGAGCACGGATCGTGCCACGCCCTGCGCCAGCGCGGGTCGTCAGCGGCCGTCGCATCGAGTGCGGCCGGCATCGGCGTCCAGCCCCATGGGACAGCCGAGTTCGTCCTCGTCTCGCTTCCAGAACCCGTACAGAATCGGCTGGCTGCGGGGTCAGGCCGTGGCGGCGGTCCGTTCGGGAACCTCAGCGACGGGAGCGTCCGGTGAGGAGTGGGAAATCCAGGCCACGACCGCGTCTGTCAGCTGCTGGACCTGATCGGCTGTCCGCGGCATCCGCGCACGGTGCCACGGAGTGTGTCCCCACTGCTGTTCCAGGACCCACGGCGGTCCGCTTCGCTGCGCTTCGGCGATAAAACACACACCGTCGTCGAGGAGTGCGTCCAGGACGATGCGCCGTCCGTCGTGGAGGTCGGTGGCCATCCAGATGAAGCCGCCGTCGGGTACGAAGCCTTCCTCACAGTTGTCGATCCAGCCGTACTCGCCAAGGGTGCGATCGCCGTTGTCGTGGTTGATGCCCTCGCTCCAGGCGTCCGGATCACCGGTCAGGGCTTCGGCGATGCGTCGGATGCAGGGCAGCATCATCGCCCGTGTCGCCTCAACATCGCGGCGGCTGCGGTCTCCGTGCGGTCCCCAGCCACCCATGAAGGGGCGGCCGAAGGGGCGGAAGCGGGTTGTCTGGGCGTGGCGGCCGAGCCAGGCCGCCAGTTCGGCATGGAAGTCGGTCATGGTCAGCCGGTCCTGCACGCGGTGCTGGGTCGCGGCCTCCAGGACGTGTTCCAGGGCGGTCATGGCGTTCCCGCCGCCGTGGGTGGCCAGGTTGAACTCCTCCGCGCCCACCCGGTGTGTTCCCTCGGGCGGATACGGGCCGCGACGGCGATGGGCCAGGACGAAAAGGGTCTTGGCGAGAGAGTAGACATCGGCCCGCTCACCGCGGTCCTTGCCGTCGGTGCTGCGCATCTCGGGGGCCATGAAGTTGGCGGGCCCGACCTTCTCCCCGACACGGGTCACGCCGGCGGGCAGGTGGGCGAAGGCCGCGATCCCGAAGTCGGCCAGGACCGGCATCCCGTCGTACCAGAACAGGTTGTCCGGCTTGATGTCCCGGTGGTAGATCCCCTGATCGGCGAGCGCCGCGAGGGTGCGGGCCAGGGCGGTGGTGTGCGTGACCACGTCGAGGACGGTCGAGGTGTCGTCGACGATGTCGGCCAGCGGCCGGGCCCGGGGCATGGCGTACCAGCGGGGTGCGGTGCCATGGGCGTCGTCGATGTCCCAGATCGGCAGGATGCCCGGACTTCCGTTCACCTGCTGCATGAAGAGCGCCTCGTCGTAGAAGCGCCGGCGACGGGCCCGCCGTCCCTTGTCCACATAGCCCTCGCCCGGCACAGGCGGGTCGGACATGTGCTTGAGGACGCCCTCACGCCCGCTGCTCACCTCGGTGGCCCTGCGCACGAACTTCTTCCCGCCGAGTTGGCCGAGTTGGCCGTCGTCGCGCCACCGCGGAACGTTGTAGTCGACGCTGTTGCCGTTCGGCTGCGGCTTACGCGGGCGCTGCGGAGGGCGTGGCAGGGTCTTCCTGACATGCCCGAACGGTAGCGTTCCTGTGCCCCGCCTCGGGACCGAACAGCATGCTCTGCGCACAAACTGGGACCTGGACGGGAGCGCGGGCTGCGGGGGTCGGCGCAGCCGGTGCCGGGGCCCAGGGGTGTGCGGCGGTGCGGATTCTGTCGTTCGCGCGCGGGCTGTCGGCGGAGTGTGCCCTGCCTGCAGGTCTCCAGTCGCGAGCAGCAGATCAACGAGATCCGCATCGCCCCCCACTCTGCGTGCCGCATGGTTCGAGCCCGGCCGGTGCCGAACAGGGCGGCGCCCTCCACGACGCTGGTCCGATGCCTCTGCCGTACCCGGGAAGGCACCGCGGGGACGACGATCCCGTCCGCCGGGCGGCAGCCGGCGCGGACGGATGTGGTCGCTCAGGTGCGCCGGAGGCGAAGCGGTCGGACCCAGTCCCCGGTGGCGGCATACCAGTTGAGGGTTTCGCCGATCCGGTCGGCGGCGTCCTCAAGCAGACCGTCGGGGGTCACAGTGACCCGGTGGCACGGCGGGAGGCGGCTGTCCGGGTGGTAGCCGGCGTACTTGCCGTCGCCGTGACGGTCGGGGTCGGGGGTGACGTCGATGAGGCCGAAGGCCTGCAGCGCCTGGTGGGTCTCGTAGGCCTCGCGGGTCAGTCCGTAGGCGCCCGCGCGCACGGCGCCGGTGACGTAGGGCTCATCGTGCTCGGAGTGCTGGTTGACATCGAGCCACATCAGGTAGGCGGTGATCTCGCTGGGGGTCAGCAGGTGTACCCAGCCCCGGGTGAAGAACGCGGCCGGGATGTCGACGTACGGCTCGTTCTTCTTCGGCACGCGATAGGGGATGTGGGCGTTGTCGGTGCTGTGCCCGCTGTCGCACAGCAGGGTGAAGTCGCGGAAGGGCAGGTATTCACCGCGGTGGGGCAGGTCGACCAAGTACTGGTCGTTGAGGGTCTTGAGGGCCTGGGTGATCTGGCGCAGCTTGTTCGTCCTCGGGCTGGCAACGTAAGCCGTGCCGCCCCGGTGGCGGGCGAGCGCGCAGACGAGTCGTTCCAGGGAGATCGGCTGGTCGCGGCCGTGCTCGATGGGAATCGTGTGGTGCCACTTTTGGCCGGGGGCGGCCTGGCAGGCGGCGGCGAACAGCAGGAGCAGGTGCAGGCGGCCGGTGACGCCGCGGGGGGCGATCAGTCGGGCGGCGGGAGGCCGTTTCTCGCGCGGCAGGCCATTGCGTTCCGTCACGACTTTCAGCGGCACGGTATGGCGGACGTAGAGGCGGCGGACACGGACCGCCGAAGGGGTGCGGCCGGCGGCGGACAGGTGGGTGGCGGCTGTGACGGCATCCTTCAGCATGCCGCTGTCGGTGAGGGCGTCGAGCGTCTCGTGGCGGGTCTTCACCGCCTTCTCGGCGGGTCCGGGCGGCTCCCCCGTGGCCGATACAAGGCGGGCCCGGATCACGGCGCCTCCTCACCGATTGCAGCGGATTGATAGCTACGGCTTGACCCGCATGTTATGCCTCGTCTCTCCGCTTCCCTGGTGGCTTAGAGGTCATGCAGGTCAATCCGTGGTCCCAGTGTACGGGGACAGCTCCGGATCGGGGGTTTCATTGAGCTATGCGACCGGCCGCACTCCGCAGGCCCCGGCAACGGGAACGCGGGGCTGCCGTCTCGCGGGCGAGGCGTACCGGGCCCGGAAAACGTCTTAGCCCCGGCGACATGATCATTTAGATCAGCGGTCCACCGGGGCTTGTCATCCATGACTATACCCGACCTTCCAGCAGGAGGAACCGTGACGCACGCATCCCCGGCACCCGCCCCGGGGCCGTGGGTGGAGAACTGGCTCAGCCCTGCCCGGCACGCCATCTACCTGACCGCGGCCGGCGGCGACCCCGCCCGCGCCCTCGCCCTGTACGAATGGAACACGAGCCTGACCTGCGCGGTCCTGCGCGACCTCAGCCACTTCGAGATCGCCCTGCGCAACGCGTACGCCGCCGCGCTGGACGCGACCTGGAACGGCAACGGGCACTGGCTGGAGGACCCGGCCAGTCCCCTGCGCGCCCCGCTGATCCGTGTGAAGAAGGGCTCGCGCGGCACGCGCCGGGTCGACATGAACGACAAGACCCGCAAGGCCATCGACAGCGCCCGCACCCGCTACGGCCGCAGCGCGCCCCCCGGGAAGGTGATCGCCGAGCTGTCGCTGGGCATGTGGAGGTACCTGTCCACCTCCGCGCACGAGAAGACGCTGTGGGTCCCCCACCTCCACCACGCCTTCCCGCCCGGGACCAACCGTGCCACCGTCGACCAGCCGATCGGCGACCTGCACGAGCTGCGCAACCGGGCCGCGCACTGGGAACCGCTCCTGAACGTTCCCGTCGCCGTACGGATGAAGGACCTCCTGACGGTCGCCGGCCTGCTCGGGCCCGACCTCGCCGCCTACATCCAGCACTCCAGCCGCGTCGACGCCCTGCTCACCCAGCGCCCGTAACCCGTCGGCCGCGCGACGTCTTGGCCGTCAGACGGCCGCAGCGTCAGGGGGAGGGCGCCGGAGGCGTGCTGGAGGGTCTGGCGGCGGGCGACGCCGGAAGCACTGGTGGTCGGCATGAGAATGACATGGCCCTTCGTTACTCATGCAAGCAACGAGTGAGCACCACCCGTCAGCGTCAACGACCAGGCCACCGCACCTGCGCCACTGACACTCAGACGACGAGGTCCAACCGACACTCCCCCGCAGACCATCAGGGCCGGTCAGGCCAGCCGCAGGCGGTCGTGTCAGGCGCCGATGCCGATGTAGGAGACGTAGGTGTAGGCGCCCCAGTCGGAGTCAAGTTCGGCGATGATGTCGTCCCAGAGGTCTTCCATGGTGTCCAGGTCGCTGGCGACGAGGGCGTCGACGGCGTCGTCCCAGATATAGCGGACCTGCCGGTGTTGAATCCTCAGGTTGTCGCGGCGGCGGGGCTCGTCGACAGTGGTCTGGTTGACGGGGTGGATCTCGATACGGGTGCCGCGGCCGCCTCGGTTGAGGTGCTGCTTGAGGGCGCCGGGGTTGGCGAGCACGTTGTGGGCTCGCAGGTTCCAGTAGGCAGTGTCGATCGCTTCGAGGTTGGCCGGGCGCGGGCGCTGGGTGCCGCGGGTCCAGGCGCGGATCGTGGCGGGGGTGGCGAGAATGCCGGCGTCGGCCAAGGCTTGGGGGCCGCCTTTGGTGGTGGTGAGGTAGCGCATGCGGGCTTTCAGGCCGCGGCGGGTGCCGACCGGGGATTTGATTCCGCCGTCGATGATCATGCGTTCGAGGGCGTCCTCGAGGGCGCGGGCGAGGGCGATTTTGCCGTGGACGTTTCCTGGGTCACGGTCTGCGCCGTAGTTGCCGAAGTTCTTCCATCCGTCGGTCGACATCTATCGGGCGCTCTTCCTCGGCAGGGGGTACTGGTCTTTTTGTTTCATCTGGGTGGTGAGGCGGCCTTCGGTGAATACCTTGCGCCAGTCGCCGGCTACGTGGAGTTCGTCGGTGCCGCGGACGCGGACGACGGTCAGGCCATTGGTGTGGGCGCGGTGGGATTTATACCAGAGGTTAGCGAATGCCTGGGAG